>CAIUSK010000187.1 GCA_903901805.1 uncultured Flavobacteriales bacterium | reverse complement strand
TTCGCTTCATAATGAATTGAGGCAAACATTGGTCCGTCGCCATGTGTTGCTATTTTAATTGTTTCTAATTCATGACATAGCGCTTCAAAATTTAGAAGTTTCCCGTCTTCAGACCATTCCGGAATTAATTTTAATACTAGTTTTGGATCTGTTTCAGCAGAACGCGCACGGCCAAAACCGAGAGGTGTAATGTATCTGCCAAAATCAAAGTAAAAAAATTCATGATCCAATGCAACTACCATCGCTGCATGGCCAACTTTGAAATTGATGTTTTTAACGATTCGTGCTTTTTTGAGAATAGTCCAAATTTTTTCAGGACCTCTTGCCGTCAATTCTGGCCAAGCTAAAGGCACTACAGCTGAATTTTTGTTACTTAAAAGTTTATCTAAGGTTTGATCTAAAGAGTCTGTAAGAAGTTGCAATGAATATCCCATTTTCAGCATATGTATTCAAAAATAGCAATTTTATTTATTTTTTACCTGATTTAGTCTAGTGCTGCAAGGGTAAAAGAAATTCAAGTAGCTACAAGTTGATAGAATTATGTTTATTTTTATGTATTCAATGGGATTGTATTCAAATAAGCAGCGATGGAAGATTTTTCTATTAATTGGCGCCTTAGTGTTGGTTATAATATCATTGTATGTTTCAAATATTATTGTTTCTGACTTAAGCAGGAGAGAGAGGGAGAAGGCAACTCAGTGGGCTGAAGCAATTAAAAAGAAATTGGAGTTAGTAAAACTAACCAACAATACATTTACGAAGCTGCGAAATCGGGAAAAACAAGAGGTAAACACGTGGATTGATGCCACAAGATCCCTTTTTCTATCCCCAATTGAAGGCGACCCGAGTATTCAATTGGCCTTCTCTATCATCAATAAAAATACGGATATTCCAGTAATTGTTTTAGATGATCAAAATAACGTCACTAATTATAAAAATACGCCAATTGACACGGCTGAAATACGCTCATTATATCCAGAAAAAAACCCAGCTGAGCGGATGAAGCTGCTCGATGATAGCTTGCAAAAAATTGCTTTGAAATGGAAATCAATGGGGAGATCATTTACGGCGAATGTTTTTGAAGGGATGACAATGACATGTACTTATTTTGACTCAAAGGAACTGCTTCAGCTAGAGAAAGAACGCGACTCAATTATTGGTGCTTTTAATAAGGAACTAATTGAAAATCAAGATCAAATACCCGTTTTATTGGTGGATTCAAAAAGCGGAAAATCTATCGGTGACAATCTTAAAACCAACCAATTATTAGAGCAACAAAGAAATGAAGTTCTACGAGTTTTTAAACAAAAAAACCCACCGATTATATTAGATTTCAAAGATGGAACACGGAGCTTAATTTATTATGACGAAAGTGCTGAATTAAAAAAACTACAATGGTATCCTGTTATTCAGTTTATTATCATAGGATTGTTTGTTTTTACGGCCTATTTGGTGTTTTCAACGTTTCGTAAAGCAGAGCAAAATCAAGTTTGGGCCGGAATGGCTAAGGAGACCGCGCATCAATTAGGCACCCCGCTTTCTTCCTTAATGGCTTGGGTTCAGTATTTAGAAACACAGAATATTGATCCGATGATTGTTAATGAAATGCAAAAGGATGTGGATCGATTGGAGATTGTTACGGACAGATTTTCGAAAATCGGATCCGGAGCAAAAATGGAAAACAAAGACTTAGTAATTACTATTGGAAACATCCTTGATTATTTACGAACGCGCATCTCCGACAAAGTGACAATTGATTATCGCATAGTAAATGAAGGACCCATTTTTTTGAAACATAATCCTTCTCTAATTGAATGGGTGGTAGAAAACATTTGTAAAAATGGAGTAGATGCTATGGAAGGAAAGGGAAAAATACTGGTTCAAATTGCACAAGAAAATAATTGGATTCATATTGATATTACAGACACAGGGAAAGGGATGTCCAAAAAACAATATTCACGTATTTTTAAACCGGGATTTTCTACAAAAACAAGGGGCTGGGGATTAGGATTAACATTAGCCCATCGCATTGTAAAGAATTATCATCAAGGGAAGCTATTTGTGTTACAGTCGGAGATTGGAAAAGGAACTTGTTTTCGAATTTCTTTACCGGCTAATTAAAAACGATAACCAAATTTTAGCCCCACATTAAAATGCAGCTTAACATCAAACGTTTGTGTTTTCACATATTCCCATTCAGTTGAACTTGGGTTTAATTGTGGTACCATTGTTTGATTCGTTAACCCAGCAAAACCAACTCCGCTATAAAAATCAAGGAAGGCATGATCGTCCATGCAATAGATATAACCGATTCCTATTCGAAAAATATTTTTCTGGTTGTAGTCATTAAAAGTCATGGTTTCATTTCCACTAGTTGAAACAGTTTTATACTGTGTTCTATATCGTCTAACTTTATAATCCATCCCTAAATAAACCGCCTCACCGGGAAGAAATGGATAGTATTTAATTCCAGCATTCATACTCATTCCAAGTAATATTTTGCGACTTTCAGACGGAGTAGTTTCTTGAACAAAGTCTCGGAGATAATTTCTTAAAACCACACCAGAACCAAATTCAACGGCAATTTTCTTAGTTAAAATACGCTCGTAATAGACAGATAGGTCGCCCATAAAAATTTCTTGCACACCTATTTTAAGCTGGTTTTTGTAAACAGTAAACAGTGGTGGTTGTTTTTGACCGAAGCCCAAAAAAGGCAACATGAAGAAAAACAAGACGAAGAAATGCACTATTTTTTTCATAGGTGGTTAACCTATCATACGGTAAATCTCAAAAGATGTTTCTCTTTTCTATACCTATTCCTCTTGTTAGTAGTTTCCAATCTACAATTTCCAAGTCTATCTCTATTAGTTGACACGTATTTAATAGAAACAAATCACCGCAAAGATATGAGGCTAACCCACTTAACCCGGGATTATGTCCAACAATTAAAATACTATTATATTGATTAGAAATACTTTGAATAAAATCAACTAAATCCTCTGCGCTTGCTTCATATAAATTCTTGTGAAACGAACGTTTTTCGATGGACATTTTCAACACTTCTACTGTTTCCATGGCACGAGTTGCTGTACTGCAAAATACTGCATCCACAGCTATTATTTTCAAGTAATCAGTTCTATATTGAAGGACTTTTTCTAATCCAAAGATTGTCAGTTTGCGGTCAAAATCCGAACCTGTTGAGCTACTATACTCGGCGTCAGAATGACGTAATAAAAATACTTTTTTACGGTTCAAAATTTATGGAATTACTTACTTTTTTGCCGTCTTTAAATATCACTTCTTTGGTTAACTTACCCTTTTCATTGTACAGGCGCATGGGCCCATTTAAACGTCCTTTTTTATAAACTGAAGATTGGATTTTTTTTCCGCGTCTGTCAAATTGCTGAGATAAACCGTCAAGTTTGCCCTTTTTATATTCATTCTGTACAGCAATTAGCCTTCCCCCTGGGTGATATGCATACCAAATTCCGTGTTTTTCACCATTTCTGTATTTTCCCTCCTCGGTAACTTGAAAGTCTTTATTGGAAAAAGTAACAAACTCTCCATGTTGAACAGATAATTTCTTCACCCTACCTTTCAAAATTAAATCATTTGCTTTCGATTTTTTACGTACAATTTTGTAATTGATGATTTCTTTAGGTCGGCCATTTTCATACCATTCAATCCACTTCCCGATTTGCAAATCATTTTTGTATTCTCCCTCCACCTTTAGCTTGCCAAAAGGAGAGTAAGACAACCATTTTCCATTCAGTTTTCCTTGAGAAAAGGTAGTGGTATTTTTTAATTTTCCATTGTCCCAGTAGTTATTCCAAACACCTTCTTCTTTATCCTTTAAATATGATCCTTCCATTAACAATGAACCAGTTTCATACCAAGTTTTCCAAACCCCTTCTTTGAGATTATTTGAATATTTCCCTCTTTTAAATGGACGATTTTTGCTGTAGTAATATTCCCATTCACCCTCCTTTTTTCCATTAGAAAAAAATGCCTTGTAGGATAGCTCACCAGACGCAAAATAATACTTCCAAACCCCATTTTGTAAATCACTTTCAAAGGCCCCCTCTGAGTCTAATTGTCCCTCTTCAGTATACCAAAACCAGTCACCCGTTTTTAGTCCTTGAGAAAAATTGCCGTGAATTTTAAGAAGTCCATTTTCGTAATAAGTTAAATAGTCACCATAAAGCGTGTCTTGTTTATAACAGGCTATTTTTTCCACTCGTTCATTGGTATAATAGGTTGTCCAACAACTATCCTTAAAGCCGTTTTTAAAAACGCCATCCGTTAATAAAGCCCCTCGAGCACTATATTCTTTATACACTCCGTTTTTAAGGCCTTTCTTAACCGTAAAAACTTCCTTTAGCTTTCCACTTTTAAAATATGTTTTAGTACTCCCAAACCCATTAATTATCGTGTGAGAGTGCAAACTATCATTTAACCAAAAATCATCCAAAATTCCAACGCCAGCTATAAATTTCTCCACAGCCATTGGTTTTCCGTTGTCGTAATAACTGTACCAAATATCTGCTTTGTTGCCATAATCATAGTAACCATCGAGGATTAAAACCCCTTTGTTATTCCAGTTTTTAAAGCTGCTATCTGGTACTCCTAAATAAAAATAAGATTCTTGTTTGGGCAACTTTCCATTCCAAAAGCTAAGACATCTTCCGTGTAATGAGTCGATAAAATAATTAATTTCTTCTTCCAGCTGCCCTTCTTTCGAAAAATACCTCCAAGTACCATGTTTTTTGGTTGTGCGATTTACTTTATCTTTATAGAAACAGCCCACTCCCTTCACAACTGTTTTATTTTTGTCCCAGAATTCATACTGAGGCTTAGATAGATTTTTCTTATCCACTTTTACTTGACCAACCAAACAAGCTGGAATCAAAAGAGTTACAAAAATAGAAGCAAGATAAATTAATCTCATTGTGGAATTTCAATAAAAGAGCGCAGGATTAAAAAAACACCAAACAAACTAAAAATAATACCAATTAGTTTATTTAAACCATTGAGCAGTTTATTGGTTACAAGTGGTCGCAGGTATTTTGCCCCAACTATTTTCAAAACATCAAAAGAAAAAAAGGTCAAAATAATTACGAGAAGAAAGAAAAAAATAGGGTATTGTATCGTTGTTGCGTCATCCACATAGGAATTTCCCAAGGTCATAATACTGAACCAATAGAAGATAACCATTGGATTAGCTAGGTTTAGTAAAAAACCCTTAATCACAAGTACTAACATGTCTTTAGAGTTCGGAATTGTGAGGGTAGAATTTCCTTCAAAGTCCGTTTTTGTTTTTTTTAATAAAGTAACAATTCCATATACTAGAAATAACACTCCCCCAATAATATTCATTATGTATCGATTGTCTTTGCTACTAAGACTGGCGACTTCAGAATAGAAAACGTATGCAATTAGCACGTATAGCAGGTCACTCAATAAAACCCCCAGGTCAAGTGCCAATGCAGCGCGTATTCCCTTAGTTATACTTGTTTCAAGCAACACAAAAAATACAGGTCCGATCATGATGCTGAGAACGAACCCAGTTACGACTCCCTTTAATATTAAATCGAAATAGGTCATAGTTGCTTTTCACAAAGATAATGCATCGGAAAGAATATTACTTGAAAAACAATCAACACGAATGAGTTTAAAACATATCGAAGGGCATTTGAATAAAATGGTAGATATTAAAGAGATTATATTACTTTTGCATACAGAATTCAAAAATCTTTTATGAAAACGCACCTAGCAAATGAAAAATTAAATTCAATTCTTCAAAAAGTTGAAAAGAATGGGGTTTCCGCAACAGGATTAATTGACGATTTAAAAGATCTGCGTGAGATCGCTCAAAAAGAACAAGACCCTCTTGTTACGAAAGTATTGCGTCTTGCTTATGAATACTTGCAGGAAAACACCTCATTTGATGTGCAGGCGCAGTTTGAAGAAGACGAGGAAGGCAATGAATATCCAATTGAAATTGAAGATAATGAAAACCTTCTTTATTTATTGAATTTGTTGAGAAATGCGGACCATAAGGTTAATCGTGAAGAGATTAAGGATTATCGAACATCGCTTAAAGAATCGTTGTATTAATTTTTTAAGACTTTATACACGATATTTCTGGGTTTTTTCGTTTTTTATTCTATCTTTGCATTCCCAAAAACTAAGGAATATACACCTGTTTTTGTAAAACACTGAATTATAACATTTTAAGTATAAGATATGCCAAGCGGAAAAAAAAGAAAAAGACACAAGATGGCTACGCACAAGCGTAAAAAAAGACTTCGTAAAAACCGTCACAAGAAAAAGAAATAATATTTCTTTCAACCCACATATGGTTTGTGGGTTCTTAGTTTTAACTTAGAATTTCATTAAGTGAATCTCGAATTAGTCGTAGAGGCCCGATCTGGTGGTGTCTGGATTGCTTTGTTACGTGAAGGAAAGCTTATAGAGCTTCAAGAAGAACAGGGAAAATCAGACTTTTCAGTGGGTGATATTTATCTTGGTAAGGTACGCAAGCTCGTACCCAGTTTAAATGCTGCATTCGTTGATGTGGGGTATGAAAAAGATGCCTTTTTACATTACCTAGATTTAGGTGCTCAATTTAATTCCCTCAATCGGTTTACTAGAGAAACAATTAAGGGAAAACAAAATGTGGGTGATTTACAATATTTCAAGCTTGAAAAAGAAATTGAAAAAGAGGGTAAAATTGACGCAATACTATCTTCTTCACAGCCTATATTAGTTCAAGTTGCAAAAGAACCAATTTCTTCGAAAGGTCCACGTTTGTGTTCTGAAATAACTTTGGCTGGGCGGTATTTGGTTTTAGTGCCATTTTCAGAAAAAATATCTATTTCCCAAAAAATCAAGGAATTATCTGAGCGAGACCGTTTGCGTGATTTGATGAATCGAATTAAGCCAAAAAACTTTGGTGTAATCATACGCACTGTTGCAGAGGAGAAAAAAACAGCTGATTTAGAACAGGATTTGTTTAGTCTATTAGACAAATGGAAAGATATGCATCAGAATTTGAAAAAGGCGACTCCTCCTTTTCGTGTTTTGGGTGAATTAAACAAAACAAATTCTATCTTAAGAGATTTGTTAAACGGTGATTTCACGCACATTCATACAAATGACCAAGTGATGTTTGACGAAATGAAGGAATATATTTCTGACATTGCTCCAGGGAAAGAAAAAATCTTAAAACAACACGATAACCGAATTAGTTTGTTTGAAAAATTCGGAATCAACAAACAAATTAAAACACTATTTGGAAAAAAAGTCCCATTAAATAGTGGTGGATACTTAATTATAGAGCACACGGAGGCAATGCACGTTATCGACGTGAATAGTGGAAATAGAAAAGGTGCAGATGGACAAGAGTCCAATGCATTATCTACTAATACAGAGGCTGCTGAGGAGATTGCAAGACTATTGCAGTTGCGCGATATGGGTGGTATTATTTGTATCGATTTCATCGATATGCACGACAAGGAAAACAATAGAATTCTTTTTGAAAAAATGAAGGAATTCATGAAATCTGACCGTGCAAAACACAATATTTTACCTCCATCAAAATTTGGTGTTGTAGAAATTACACGTCAACGAGTAAAACCGGAAACAAATATTCAAACTTCTGAAAAATGTCCCACATGCAACGGAACGGGGGAGATTCAAGCAAGTATTTTATTTGCCGAAGAAATTGAACTAAATCTTAACTATTTAGTACAAGATAAAAAAGAAAAAGGAATTTCTTTAGAAGTACATCCATACCTACAAGCTTATTTTACCAAAGGTCTAATTTCCCGTCAATGGAAATGGTTTTTTAAGTATAAACAATGGATTCCTGTTCGAAGCCGAACTGATAATCAATTATTAGAATATCGGTTTAAATCCAAAGAAAACATCGAAATAGAGCTTTAATGCCCGCGGTTCCTACCAGTTATAAGGAAGAATATAAAAAAGTAGAACGGTATTGTGCTTTTCAGGAGAAATGCGCTTTTGATGTACATAAAAAACTTCGCGACATGGAAGTTCCTCGAGCCGAAAGTGAACAAATCATTCTTGTACTAACAGAAAAGGGATTTATTGATCATGAGAGGTATTGTGATGCTTTTGTCCATGATCATATTAAGATTAAACGGTGGGGGAGACAAAAGATTAAAGCTAGCCTAAAGGCAAAATCACTTCCTGCAATTTCTATTGACCGTGCCCTGAACAAGATTGAATTTTCTATATTTTCGGAAAACTTGACTTATCTGATGAATCGAAAAATTAAAGAACTTGCCGGTGAAAAAGACCCGCAAAAACAAAAAGCCAAACTCATACGATATTTGGCATCTTGTGGATATGAAATCCCTATGATTTTAGACTTTATAGATTAATCCTCGTCTTGTAAAGCGGTTTTTTC
>CAIUSK010000186.1 GCA_903901805.1 uncultured Flavobacteriales bacterium | reverse complement strand
TTTTAACTATATGTATTACTTATTTACTACTAATGTTTCTATGGCAATAACTGTTTCACCTGCCATGAATGAAATCTCATATGTTCCATTAACCAATCCATTCAAATGAAGAGACGTAGCATCCATTACTGGAATTGATGGCATAACCTGTCCGTTTGTTGAATTGATTTGAATAGCTGTGATTGTATAATCAGACCAAGACAAAGTGGCGAAACCTGGTTTCATTTCATTAACTACAACCGATACTTTTTTCGGATCTTTCGGATCTTCGTTGTGAGCAAAAGTGAAAGAAGCAGAAGCTAACATCATCAATACTAAAGCGAATTTTACGGTGGATTGTGCGATTGATTTCATAATATATTTTTTTTTCGTGTTGTTTTCTGAAACAAAGATTGTTCAGTTCGATCGATAACCAACAAAAAAAAATGATTCGCTTAGTAAATTACTTAAACCTACATACTATTCACTACGTAGTTCCCGTATTGACCTAAGTATAAGTACGTAGAAAAATGGAATTAAGTCTGATTTCGACTATATTTATACAATACACTTGTTTGAAAAATGAGTAACAGCAAAAAAAGAGTCAATTGAGTAATAACAAGTGTTTTATTGTGATTTTCAAACGTATAAATTTCAAATAAAATATAGGAAAGCATAAATAATAATTGTCCCACTGTTAATAGTAAAAATTGGAATACAAAAGCATCACTTTTCTTACCTATTGCAGGTAGAATTATCACTAATGAAAAGATACTTACAGATAAAAACCCGGTTCCAAGAAATAGAAATTGCTTATTTCCTAGTGTTAACCACTCAAAATATTTAGCAGCGAAAACCGCGAAAAGAATTATACCGGTGAACACCAAGTATTTTATGGTGAAATGTAGTTTAGTCATTATTTTTCCCCATTCGAATAACCTCTTTTATCACTAAATAAAGAGATGCCATAACTCCAAACAAAGACAATGATATTGTCCACCATGGAGTTTTCAGATTAAAATAAGCATCCATAAAAGTTCCTAGCCACGTAAAAAAAGCAATTATGACGCCCATCTGAATCCCTAAGGAAGAAAAGCGGGCAAAGGAAGATACTTTTTTTTCTTTTGATGAATTGGTTGGTTCCGGCATACTAAATGAATCGCTCATCAGCTTCCATTACATGGCCGCAATTATTACATGTACGCATTTCCAAAGATGTATAAAACTCTTTAAACCTTGGTAAGAAGTCTTTTTCAATATTTTCAAGGGGAAATCTATACGATTGCAGCGAATGGTTGCATTTTTCACAAAACCACATTAAGCCATCAACTAAATCCGTTCCTTTTCTCACTTTCTCAATAACAAGGCCAACTGTATTAGCTCCTCGCATTGGCGAATGAGGGGTGTTCCCCGGTAAAAGGAACATTTCACCTTCCTTGACAAGGATATCTCGGGCTTTACCATCCTCTTGAATTCGAACAGTAATATCTCCTTCTAGTTGATAAAACAACTCTTCACTTTCGTTAAAATGATAATCTTTTCGGGCATTTGGACCACCAACTACCATAACAATAAAATCACCCGCTTCCTTATACAGATTTTTATTTCCAACAGGTGGCTTTAAAATATCTCTATTTTCATCAATCCATTTTTGAAGGTTAAAAGGTGCAAGCATATTGAATGAATTTAGTTTCAAGGTAAAGGTAACCAAATAGTTTTTTCATTATTGTTACTGAGCACAAATTATTTTCATTTTTTCATTGGAAGAGCCAACAATCCATCGATTTTTCTCACCGATTGCTTGAAAAAGAATATCTTTGTTATTGTGGTAAAAATCAGAGATATTGAACTGGGAGAATTCCCGTTGTTGCTTGCTCCAATGGAGGATGTAAGTGACCCTCCTTTTCGGGCACTTTGTAAAAAACACGGAGCTGATTTGATGTACACAGAATTTATTTCTTCTGAAGGACTAATTCGAGATGCTGCAAAAAGTGTTCAGAAACTCGATATCTATGAATATGAACGTCCGGTAGGAATCCAGATTTTTGGTTACGATATCGAAAGCATGCGAGAGGCAACACGTATTATTGAAAAAACAAATCCAGATATTATTGATATTAATTTTGGATGTCCAGTAAAGAAAGTTACGTGTAAAGGTGCTGGAGCCGGAATGTTACAAAATATCCCGAAGTTGATTCAAATGACGGATGCCATTGTGAAAGAAACCAATTTACCTGTGACAATAAAAACTCGTCTAGGATGGGATAATGAGTCTAAATTTGTTGTAAGTACCTCGGAAAAATTACAAGATGTGGGGGTCGAGGCTATTTCTATACATGGTCGAACACGTGTACAATTGTATAAAGGAGACGCAGATTGGACGCTTATTGGTGAGGTAAAGAACAACCCAAGAATGCGTATCCCGATATTTGGTAACGGTGATATTGATTCTCCCGAAAAGGCACTGGAGTACAAAAATAAGTACGGCGTAGATGGCATTATGATTGGCAGAGCTAGTATCGGTAATCCTTGGATTTTTAATGAAGTGAAACATTTTATGGCAACTGGTACTCATTTGGCTCCTCCAGGAATTAAAGAAAGAGTTGAAGCAGCAAAGGAACATTTAATGATGAGCATACAATGGAAAGGAACCACACTTGGAATTGTTGAAATGAAAAGGCATTACACCAATTATTTTAAAGGAATTGCCCATTTTAAAGAATTGAAAAGTAAATTGGTAACCTCAATGGATTTGACAGAAATTACCGATACGCTGACATACATTTCTGAAAATGAAAGCGAATTTTACTTTGTATAGAATTCCGCATGAAACCAAACACACTTTTCCATTTAACTAGTACATTTGCTTTGTGAAGGAAATAAAATTTAACATTCAATCAGAAATTCCAGTAATGGAATACTTCTACACCCTTCAAGGAGAAGGATTTCATGTTGGAAAACCTGCTTTTTTTATTCGTTTAGCTGGGTGCACGGTTGGGTGCGTTTGGTGCGATGTTAAAGAAAGTTGGGAAGTGTCGCCAAAGCAATTAGTAACAATTCAAAGTTTGGTTGACTCAGTTGTAACA
Source organism: uncultured Flavobacteriales bacterium (assembly GCA_903901805.1). Classification (GTDB taxonomy): domain Bacteria; phylum Bacteroidota; class Bacteroidia; order Flavobacteriales_D; family Crocinitomicaceae; genus UBA952. Next base: position 1,132 of record CAIUSK010000186.1, on the reverse strand, counting down.
AGTGGTACCAATTTCGTTGTGATTACTGGTGGCGAACCTGCTATGTATAATTTATCTTACCTCATCCAAGCCTTGAATCAAAAAAACATATATTGTGCGATTGAAACATCAGGTGTCTATGAGCTGACGGGTGCTGTTGATTGGTATTGTTTTTCGCCAAAAAAATTCAAAAACCCTTGCACGGAAGCCTATCAAAAAGCAAATGAATTAAAAGTTGTAGTTTTTCATAAATCTGATTTAATTTGGGCTCAAGAACACGCTGAAAAGGTGAATGAAAACTGTCTATTATACCTTCAGCCAGAATGGAGTAAAAGAGAAGAATTAATCCCATTAATAATTGATTTCATCAAACAAAACCCAAGTTGGCGTTTATCTCTACAAACACATAAATACATCAATATTCCTTAAAATGAAAAGAAATATACTCTTGTTTCTATTACTGTTGTGTGGATATGTAAACGCACAAATGAATTATTCAACCAAAAATAAGGGAGCAATTAAACTATTCAAAAAAGCAATGTCTGCTCCTGGAAAAGCGCTTTCGCCAGAGACTGGCATGCCCGATTATCAGGCTGGAGTCGATTTATTAACCAAAGCATTGAAGAAGGATCCGAAATTTTGGGAAGCGCATTTACTTTCTGCTGAATTTGAAGAACTTTCAGGGAATTTCCCAAGTGCCTTAGATCATTATGAGGCTGCCATTGAAATTAATCCAAACCATAGTCAAACGGATGCGACCTATTATTATGCGTCCAATATCCTTTTTCAAATGGGTAAATATGACAAAACCATTACTTATCTTACTCGATTAATTCGAAATAGGGCAGCAAATCCCGAATATGTGCGCGAAGCCAACCGATTAATTGCCTGTTCAGAATTCGCACAAGATGCAATGGAAAATCCACGAGAATTTAAACCGGTAAATATTGGTCCAGGAATCAATACAAAAGATCCTGAATACTTCCCAACCATAACCGTTGATGGTCAAACAATTCTATTTACTCGGAGATTAGTGGAACCAAGGTCGAAGCCACATGGTTTTCAAGAAGACTTTTTTGTTTCAAACTATAACAAGGATGAAAAGCGATGGGAAAAAGCGATTGCGCTGCCTAAAAACATTAACACCTTATAC
>CAIUSK010000185.1 GCA_903901805.1 uncultured Flavobacteriales bacterium | reverse complement strand
CTTTTCCTGGACCAATTGGTTTAAAAAAGGCATCGTGCTTTTCGGCTGTTGCACCTGTTAAAGGTTGAAACCAATGCGTATAATGTGTTGCCCCTTTTGCAATGGACCAATCCTTCATGGAAGATGCTACTTGATCAGCATTTTTTCGATCTAAACGCGTTCCATTAGTAATTGATTCCATCATCGATTTATACGTTTCAGCAGGCAAGTATTCACGCATTACTTCTGCATGAAAAACATTTTTACCAAATAATTCAGATAATTTACCATCAAACTCGATATGTTTCGGTTCTCTGTTCAACACATCTTGGTAAGCGCGCAATCTTTTTGTAGCCATTTTTAAAAATTTTTGGTAAAATTAGAAAAATTATGGGGGTGTTAGTAATAATTTTGTTAAAAATGTTCAACTAATTTAAAATTTAAGGGGGGTACTGTGTGAAAATTAGTTTATAATTGCATTTTGGCAAAAAAAAAAGCTGCCCTTATGGACAGCTTGATTAAATTGCATATAGAATTAGTTTTTATCTAATTTCTCTTTAATTTTTCCTTTGATTTTATCAACCACTGGTTTTGCAACTTCTTTTCCTTCTTCAATTTTCTCGCTTGCTTTATCTTTTATTTCAGAAGCTTTTTCTTTCACTTTATCCATTGTTGATTCTTCGTTTTCTGAGGCAGTCTCAGTTGAAACTTCTTCTGTTTCTGTAGCATCTTCAGTTATTGCTTCAGTTGTAGCATTAGCTGATCCTTCGTCTTTTTTTCCACCGCATGAAACCAAAACGGTAGATGTTGCAAATACGATTGCAAGAGATAAAATAATTTTTTTCATTGTTAAAATTTTGAATTGCTCAAATATATTTATTTTAAGCATTCTAAAATCTTCGAATAATAATTTTTTTCAACCGTGTTATTATAATAGGCAGAACGAATAATAATTCTGTAACTTTAGAACGTAATTATATAATCATGTCAATTTTCAGCATTCGATCTTTTGAGCAATACCAACAAGCTTATGATTTATCAGTTCAAAATCCCAATCAATTTTGGGATGAAATAGCTCAACATTACACTTGGTTTAAGCCATACCATGAAGTTGTACAATTTTCTATGGAGGAAGCAGAGTTTTCGTGGTTTGGTGGTGGTGAAACCAATATTACATTTAATTGTTTGGATCGACATTTAGCTAATCTCGCACATAAAACTGCTATCATTTTCGAGCCTAATGACCCTTCTGAACCTCACCAAGAAATAACCTATGCTGAATTACACCATCGTGTTTGCGAAGTAGCAAATGTATTAGTAAAAAATGGTATTCGTAAAGGAGATCGGGTTTGTATCTATCTTCCCATGATTCCCGAATTAGCCATTAGCTTATTAGCCTGCGCAAGAATAGGAGCAATACATTCTGTTGTTTTCGCTGGGTTTTCGGCTGGCGCTTTAGCTTCTCGTATAGAGGATTGTTCTTGTAAAATGGTAATTACATCAGATGGGGGATATCGCGGGAATAAAATCATCGATTTGAAAGGAATTGTGGACGAAGCTTTGGTGAGTTGTCCCACTGTCGAATCTGTTCTTGTTGTTCAACGGACGATGCAGCCTGTCAATATAATGGAAGGGAGGGATTTTTGGTTGGAAAATGAAATAGTCGATGTTGCTTCTGATTGTCCGGCTGAGCCAATGAATTCGGAAGACCCGTTATTTATTTT
>CAIUSK010000184.1 GCA_903901805.1 uncultured Flavobacteriales bacterium | reverse complement strand
GTCAATTCTTTTCTTTCAGAAGGTGAACAATTTTTAATTTGTTCCCTAATGGTATTATAAGCATTTAATTTTTCCTCATCCGACTTTATTAAATAGGTTTTTTCTCGAAAAGTAATTTCTTCTTGGTTTTTAATCTTTTCTTCCAACCAGTACCACCAAAAATGAGCAGTTCCATTTGGAAAACAATTCGTTACGTATATTGTAAATGGGACTTGGTATTTTTCAAAAATAGGCAAGCCATATTTAATGTTATCCCGATACCCATCATCCAAGGTAAAGCAAATATATTTGTCTTTCCCCCATTTTTTACTTTCTAATTTATCGGAAAGTTCATCTAATGAAATAAACTTAAATCCTTTTTTTTGAAACAATTGAATGAATGATTCAAGCGCTTCAGACGTAATAGCTAAATCTCTATTGTTGTGATATTTTAAGCGCAAATTTTCCGGTAATACACGGTGCAGCATAAATACATGCGCTTTGCCTCCAAGTAATCGTTTGGATAAAACACCTTTTGTTTTCACAAATAAGCCAAGTGTTTTTTGAAAGATCCAGCTCATTGGTTAAAACGTATCGTTATCAGCAGCTGTAAACTTCATTTTTTCAAGTGGGATTTCATTGGTGAAATTAATCCCTCCGACTGGATAGTTGACTTCCATTGGAACGCCATATTTTTTAAACAAGTTTTCACCCCAAGTATTGGAACTTGAATGAAAACGTAAATGAGGTAATCCCATTTTGAAAGCAAGTCTCTTTAATGTTCTAATGGACTCGTTAAATTCAGGTTCATTGCATTTTTCAATATCCCCAATTATTAAGAAGGTGTCGTCAAACTTGAGCCAAACATTTATTCCTTTGATGTTAATTAAATAATTCTCTGCGTATTTTTTATAATTAAAAAAATCTTTAGAATGATCCACTACAGGTATACCAAGTTCTGAGCACGAACTTTTAAAAGGAGCTCCTTTTCTATGGTTGTTTAAAACAAAACGACACCATCGATCATGTAAGTTTTGGGATAGTTTAAAGGTGTTTTTTAAGCGAATCCATGGAATACACTTAACGCGAATTAGATAAGGTGTGATATTGTCAAAATGCGACCAGCCAAGGCGTTTTATGAATCCAGGAAAAGAGTTCTCATTGGGAAATCCAAATACGCAATGAAATCCTTGTTCTTTGCAGTAATCATATGTTTGAGTGGCGAGGAGTGTAAATAGGCCTTTACCTCCATGATCTTTGTGTGTCATAGTATCACCGGACTGTGCAGAGCGGTATATTTTACCTTTGTAGCTGATTTCACAGGTGTAAACTCCGTAATATGCGGCTGGATTATTTTGGTCGTCATACGCAATGAAACCTACATAAGTGTCACCAAAAGACTGGGTGCTTTGTTTCTTTTTAAATACATTTAAATCGAGTGTATTTCCAAAAGCACTTTGATAGATTGGAAATAAATCGCTTAAATTAAATTCTGAAATTCTTTCGATTCGGTATTCCGACATCTTACAAAAAAATCTTTTTTAATAATCTATAGGGTGACATGAGAAAATTCCCAATGTGGTAATCAGGTGTTTCTGTTAATTGTTTTTTTTGATACCATAGTGTTTCGTATGTCTGAGCAAGAGCAAGAGAATGCTTCTCAAAAACATATTTCTTAATCAAATCCAAATTTTTGTTGGCTACTTCGAAAGTTCTTGATGCCTCATTGACTCGAACTTTAAAAAAAGTTATGTCACACAGCTGCAAATGCCAATTGGACAATCCTGCTTTTAACCAAAATTCCCAGTCCTCCAAACCAGGTTTGCTTAAAAATGTGTCATACCCTCCAATTTCTTCCCACATTTCTTTTCTGATCAAAGCTGTTATTGGAATTTGATTCATTATAAATTGTT
>CAIUSK010000183.1 GCA_903901805.1 uncultured Flavobacteriales bacterium | reverse complement strand
TCTATGCCAAATCAAAAGTGGATGCTGAAAACCTATTATTAAAAGATGAAAATGAAAACTGGTCTATAGTTCGCACTATAATTGTTTATGGACAGGGTGAAAATCTTTCAAGAAACAACATTGTTTGCTGGGCAAAAGAAGCATTGGAGAAAAATCAGGTAATGAACATTATTGATGATCAATTTCGCGCACCAACATGGGCCGATGATCTTGCTTGGGCTTGTCTTCGTATTTGTGTACTTCAAAAGAAAGGTATTTATCATATTGCAGGACCAGAAACCATGTCGATATTTGAAATAGTATGTCGTGTAGCACGGTTTTATGATTTCAATACGGATTCATTAAATAAAACAGATAGTTCAACCTTGAATCAGCCCGCGAAAAGACCTCCAAAAACTGGATTTGATCTAACAAAAGCCAAAATTGAATTAGGATACAACCCAAAAACCCTGGAAGAAACATTAGTATTTTTGAAGTAAAATTGTATCTTCGTGATTCTCAAATAAATTAAACTATGTCAGGACAAGATGCAAGTGGTTGGGGATCTAGAGTAGGTTTGATATTAGCAATGGCAGGAAATGCTGTTGGTTTAGGTAATTTCATCCGTTTTCCGATTCAGGCTATTCAAAATGGTGGGGGAGCTTTTATTATTCCTTATTTAGTATGTTTTCTTCTGATGGGAATTCCTTTGCTATTCGTCGAGTGGTCCATTGGACGATTTGGTGGCGCAAAAGGAAATCACTCCACTCCTTTCATTTTACATGAAATGGATAAAAGGGCGGTTTGGAAATATATAGGTGTCTTTGGAATTTTTACCAATCTCGTTGTTGCTGCATATTATTGTTATTTAGAGTCATGGACATTGTCTTATGTTTGGCAAAGTATTGTAGGAACATTTGATGGTCAGACACAAGACCAAGTAGCTGGTTTCTTCGGTGAATATACCTCCTTGAATTCCATAATGCCAATTGTTTTTTGGGTCTTATGTTTACTCTTGAATACTTGGATTCTATCTAGGGGTTTGAGTGGAGGAGTTGAAAAAGCATCCAAAATTGGAATGCCCATTTTATTATTGTTTGGAGCTTTTTTAGCATACAAAGCAATTACTATTGAAAAAGGTCAATTAGGTGCTATTGAAGATGGATTTAAAGGATTAGAGTTTTTATGGGAGCCCAAGTTTGATTCTATTTGGAATACGAAAGTTTGGCTAGCTGCAGCAGGTCAAATCTTTTTTACCCTTTCTATTGGGATGGGATCAATTCAATGTTATGCCTCCTACGTTAGAAAAAAAGATGATATTGCGTTGAATGCAATGAGCGCAGGCTGGATGAATGGTTTTGTTGAAATAGTTCTTGGTTCGGCAATACTTATTCCAATATCAATTGGTTACCTGGGAATAGAGGGGGTACAAGAATTGGTGAAAGAGGGTGGTGGATTTGGATTAGGCTTTCAAACCTTGCCTTATTTGTTTGAACAATGGGGAGGGCTAATGTCCGTTGTGGCTGGTGTTGCATGGTTTGGCTTGTTGTTTTTTGCAGGTATCACATCGTCTTTAGCTATGGGTACTCCTGTTATGGCATTTTTGCGCGATGAGTTTAATTGGAAGGAAAGCAATGCCGCATGGATGTTTGGAGGCCTTGTTTTAATTTTAGGTTTGCCAACTGTATTGTTTTATAATTATGGTGTTTTTGATGAATTTGATTATTGGGCGGGCACGGTTTCTCTAGTTGTATTTGCATTTGCAGAAATTATTTTATTTGCATGGATTTTTGGAATGGACAAAGGCTGGGCTGAAATCAATATGGGGGCCGAAATCAAAGTCCCAAAAGCCTATAAGTTTATTATCAAATACGTTACTCCATTGATCTTAGGAGCTATTTTAATTAATAGTTTACCTGATATTTGGGAGAATTTATCGAATACGAAATCTGAGGAGAAAATAGCGTACTATCAAGATAAAAGTTTAATTACGCGATTGCATCATGAACAAGAAGGTGTTATGATGAATAAATACGGTAGCGTAATCCAAAAATTGGATTCTAACAAAGTGCACCTCTATGAAATTGATACGTTAAAAATTGAACAAAAAGACTCAATTAAGACTTTTTTAGAAAATAGAAAATTGAAAAAGGATGAAACGTACCGATTGGAAAAATTAGATCATGAGCACAAGTCAGTAATGTACAAAAACATTAGTAGGGTAATGCTTCTTCTATTATGGTTAGTAATAGCCTATGGTGTATATATTGCATACAAAAAACGTAAAACAGCCTAATTATGAGTAATTCTTCTTTTTTTATGATGTTTGGCACAATGACCGCGGTTACTGTTATTACAGCATATTTTTTCTTTAAAGTATTGTTTTCAAAACCAAATGAAGAAACAGATTCATTTTCTGAAAATGACAACGATCCAAGATAAGTTGCTTATTCAATGAATTACATTTCCAAACGAAATCGTATCGCCTTAGTGTATGTGATACTTTTAACGATTGGAATTGCTTATGTGCCTCGTATAATTGGATTATTGGATTCTGAAAAATCCGAAGTGTTAGTGTCAGATGCTGAAATTTCGGAGATAAAATCGAGGATAACGAAATACAAGAGCAGTAAAAAAAAATATAATAAATCTTTTTTTGAGAAAAAAAGCAGGTATTCTCTACCTCCAGCAAAATTCAACCCGAATAATTATTTAAAAACAGATTGGATGAACCTCGGCTTGTCGGAAAAACAGGCAAATGTAGTCCTGAAGTTTACGGCACGTGGAATCTATACGAATGAAGAGTTACAGCAAGTATTTGTAATTCCGGATGAATTGTTTGAATTAATCAAAGATTCTACTTTTTATACAGTAAAACCGAGTTTTGATCGGAAAATAGAAACCCCTAAAAAAGAACAAACGAAGAAGATTTTATCTGTAGAAATTAATGCAGCATCGGCGGACGAGTTAATGAAAGTAAATGGAATTGGTCCTGCATTTGCCAAATGGATAATTGATTATCGAACAAAATTAGGTGGTTTTAACCGAAAGGAACAATTAATGGAGGTGTGGAAAGTAGATGTGGAAAAATATGCATTGATCGAAACATTTATCAATGTTGATCCATCATTGATTAAACCAATCAAATTAAATAGTGTTTCAGCTGAAGAATTAAAGAGTCATCCTTATTTAAATTGGAATAAAGCAAATTCAATAATAAAGATTCGTGACAAGAAAGGAGGGTATAAATCAATTTTAGAAATAAAAGAATCTGTATTAATTGATGAAGAATGCTTTGAAAATCTAAAACCCTATCTATCTTTGTAGCATGACACTGGAAGAAAAATTAAAATTAACCATAAGAGATGTTCCTGATTTCCCAAAAGAAGGGATAGTATTTAAAGATATTTCTCCAATTATGTTGGATCCAAAATTATCCTCTGAAGTATTAGATTTTTTGGTGGATTATTATACGGGAAAAGGAATTGAGGCAATTGCAGGTGTGGAGAGTAGGGGGTTCCTTTTTGGATATCCACTTGCTATGCGGCTTGGCGTTCCCTTTATTTTAATTCGTAAGCAAGGAAAACTACCCTACGATAAAATAAGTCATTCCTACGATTTAGAATATGGTAGCGCAGTCATTGAAATGCATACCGATGCGATTAGTCATGGACAAAATGTATTAATTCACGATGATTTATTAGCCACAGGTGGCTCGGCCTCTGCTTCGGCTGCTCTAATTCATAAATGCGGTGGTCGCATCGCTGGATTTAGTTTCTTAATAAATCTATCCTTCTTAAATGGAAGTCAAAAATTAGCTGGCTATTCAGATGATGTTCACAGCTTAATAAGTTATTAATCAACATATCAAATAAATAAAATGGAATTTGAATACAATGAGAATCAGGAAATGATTGCCCAAATGGTACGTGATTTTGCGGAAAAAGAAATCACACCCTATTACAAAAAATGGGATGATGAAGAATATTTCCCGGTAGATGTAATGAAAAAAATGGGTGAATTAGGTCTTTTAGGAATTTTTATTCCGGAAGAATATGGCGGTTCTGGTTTCGGGTATTTTGAGTACGCTACAGCTCTTATGGAATTAGGAAAAGTATGCGGTGGAATTGGTTTAAGCGTTGCTGCTCACAATTCACTTTGTACAGGACATATTTATTATCATGGAAACGAAGCTCAAAAGAGAAAGTATTTGCCAAAATTATCTTCTGGTGAATGGATTGGTGCTTGGGGATTAACTGAGGCAAATACAGGATCTGACGCCATGCGTATGCAATGTACTGCGGTTAAGGATGGTAATGAATGGGTCATCAATGGTTCAAAAAATTGGATAACACACGGCT
>CAIUSK010000182.1 GCA_903901805.1 uncultured Flavobacteriales bacterium | reverse complement strand
CAGTATTTTTACTCGGTGAAGAAGTTGCTGAATATAACGGAGCTTATAAAGTTTCTCAAGGAATGCTTGATGAATTTGGTTCAAAACGTGTAATTGACACACCGATTGCTGAACTAGGTTTTGCTGGAATTGCAGTAGGTGCCTCTATGAATGGACTACGTCCAATAGTGGAGTTTATGACTTGGAATTTCGCGATTTTAGCAGCGGATCAAATAATAAATAGTGCGGCAAAAATGCTCCAAATGTCAGGAGGTCAATACCATTGTCCGATTGTTTTTAGAGGAGGAAATGGAACTGCGGGCCAATTAGGAGCTACTCACTCTCAAAGTTTTGAGGCTTTCTATGCACATGTACCCGGACTAAAAGTTATAACGCCATCAAATCCAGCAGATGCTAAAGGATTATTGAAAGCAGCAATTCGCGATAATGATCCAGTTGTTTTTTTAGAGTCGGAAAAAATGTACGGCGATAAAGGTGAAATCCCTGAAGGAGAATATATTATTCCGATAGGGGTTGCCGATATAAAAAGAAAGGGGAGCGATGTTACCATTGTTTCTTTTGGAAAGATTCTTAAAGTTGTCTATGAAGCTGCGGCTGTACTAGAGAAAGAAGGAATTTCTGTTGAAGTTATTGATCTTCGTACTGTCCGTCCAATTGATTATAAAACGGTCGTTGATTCAGTAAAGAAAACCAATCGCTGTGTAATTGTTGAAGAGTCTTGGCCATTGGCTTCTATTGCTTCAGAAATTGCATATCACTTACAACAGTACGCATTTGATTACCTAGACGCTCCTGTTTATCGTGTGATGCAAACAGATACACCATTTGCCTTTTCACCCACATTAATCGAGGCTGCATTGCCAAATGTACCGCGTGTGATTGCCGCTGTTAAAGCAACGTTATACAAATAAATTATTTGTTCTTGTTCTTCTCTGTAATAGAGTCTTTGATTTCCTTCATAAATTCTGAAGCGTAAACAAAACTGGTTACCTCCGGATTTTCGGTGGTTATGATGCTGTTTTTATTTCCTGTCCACCAGTTAACACCATTATGGATAAATAATACATTATCGCCAATTTCCATAACACTGTTCATGTCATGTGTGATTGCTACAGTTGTAATTTGATATTCGTAGGTAATTTCTCGAATTAAATTATCAATTAAAATAGCTGTTTTTGGATCCAACCCGGAGTTAGGTTCATCGCAAAACAAGTATTTTGGATTCATTGCAATTGCTCGAGCAATGCCAATTCTCTTTTGCATTCCGCCGCTACATTCCGAAGGAAAAAGATTGTTTCTTCCCGCTAAATTAACTCTATCTAAACAAAAATTAACTCGGTCGAGCATCTCCTTTTTCGTCATTTTTTTAAACATGATCAAAGGAAACATCACATTTTCTTCTACCGTCATGGAGTCGAACAGCGCTGACCCTTGAAATAACATACCTATTTCTTGACGTATGGCAGTTCGCTCTACCCGATTCATTTTACAAAAATCACGCCCGTCGAATAGAATTTCCCCTGAATCTACTTCATGTAATCCAACAATACATTTTGCTAAAACGGTTTTTCCATGCCCAGATTGACCAATAATTAGGTTTATTTTTCCTTTATCAAAAGATGCACTAATATCATTTAAGACCTGAGTTTTCCCGAATGATTTATTAACGTGTTTAACTTCAATCATGAAAGTAAAATCATTTGGGTTAGCAAGAAATTAGCAATTAAAATAGCAACGCTACTACTAACAACAGCTTGTGTAGATGATCGTCCTACCTCTAGTGCCCCACCTTTTACGTAATAGCCATAAAAGGAAGAAATGGTAACAATAATAAATCCAAATACGATACATTTGGTTAGAGCATACCATACATTGCTCATTTCAAAGTAGTAGCGTATTCCATAAACATAGGTATCTGTGGACGAAAGATCTGATAATATCAATGATATCCAACCGCCTGCTAAACTAAGACCCATGGAGAAAATAACCAAAATAGGGAAAAACAAAATGGCAGCCATAACCTTTGGTAATACAAGAAAATTAAGCGAGTTTACTCCCATTATCTCTAATGCATCTATTTGTTCAGTAACGCGCATCGTCCCAATTTCCGAAGCAATATTTGACCCTACTTTTCCGGCTAATATTAAGGATATAATCGTTGGTGAAAACTCTAAAATAGTACTAGATTGTGTAATGTAACCAACCGTATAAGTGGGTAATAATGGATTTGACATATTAGAAGCCGTTTGAAGTGCGATTACTCCACCAATAAACGAAGACATTAAGGCAACCAAAGGAATGGAATTAATGCCAATATGCTCTAACTCTTCAAATAAACGCTTTCTGAAAACGCTAATTTTTTCAGGCATGTGGAATACGATGGTCAGCATCAAAAAATATTTACCAATACCCTCAATTAATTTCATAAACGCTAAGTTAATGCTTATTTAAGTTATGCCGTTTCAAAATGACTAATTTTTGTTTCTAAAATCAATAATATTCTTACATTTGAATAGATGTCTACCTCCAATAAACAAGATGTTTACCATAAAGTGCTGGTAAAATATTTACCAGAAATCTTTGTTTCTTATGTGACTGAATTGCTCCTGCAAAATAAGGTGAAGTTTAAAATCGTAGCTCCCCGAGCTACAAAATTAGGTGATTTTCGCGTGGGATCTGCTTTACAAAAGCCTCAAATCACGATCAATGGAAATCTGAATCCCTATGCCTTTTTGATTACAACGATACATGAATTTGCTCACTTTAAAACCTATGAAAAGTTTGGAAATCGTGTTTCACCCCATGGGCTAGAATGGAAATTGGAATTTAAAAAACTCCTTGAACCAGTAATAAGAACTGGTCATTTACCCAATGAGATTAGTATTGCATTGGAAAAATCGTTACATAACCTAAAAGCATCTTCCTGCAGTGATGTGCATCTTTCTCGCCAATTAGCGAAGTTTGATTTACATGACGAAACAGTCAGCCTATTGGAAAACCTCCCTTCAGGTTCGAAGTTTTTATTGCAAAGCAAGGTTTTTTGTAAAGGAGAATTAAGAAGAAAACGTTTTCTTTGCACGGAAATAAAAACAAATAAAAATTACCTAGTGAGCGGTATTGCCAAAGTAACAATTTTAGAATGAAAAACGAACAATTATTTGGTCTTATAATGGCAGGTGGAATTGGTAGTCGATTTTGGCCATTGTCAACACCAGAAACGCCCAAGCAATTCTTAGATATTTTAGGAATTGGCAAGTCACTGCTTCAATTGACCTTTGAACGATTGGAGAAAACAATCCCCTCTAATCAAATCTATGTTTTAACTAATTCGGCATATGCTTCGTTGGTAGGAGAACAGCTTCCTATGTTGACTCCAAAACAAATCATCTGTGAACCTCAACGAAAAAACACTGCGCCTTGTATTCTATATGCTGCGTTGAAAATTAAAAAAATCAATCCGGATTCTACTCTAATCGTTGCTCCATCCGATCATTTGATTTTGCAAGAGGATCGATTTAATAATCAGTTGGCCATTGCCATTGATAAAGCGCAACAGAAAAAGTTAGTAACCTTGGGTATTCAACCCACACGCCCAGATATAGGGTATGGATATATTGAGTTTGACACCACTGAATCTCCCGAGGCGAATAAAGTTTTCCCAGTGAAACAATTCAGAGAAAAACCGGACTTAGCTACGGCAACCATGTTTTTATCAGCTGGTAATTTTTATTGGAATGCTGGAATTTTTATTTGGAAAATTGAAACTATCCTCGGTGCTTTTCAACAATATCAACCAGCGCTATTTGAGCTATTTGAACGAATATGTATTGATTCACCCTCTGAGTTGAGCGATGTGGCTCATGCTTTTAATCACTGCTCAGATATATCAATAGATTTTGCCATTTTAGAACATGCTGACAATGTTTCGGTTGTATTAACGGACTTTGATTGGAGTGATCTTGGTACATGGGGAAGCTTGTCTGAGAAAACTTCTCCTGACGAAAACGGGAATGCGCTGATTCATGGAGAGGCTCATTTTTTCAATTCTCATTCGAACTTAGGCTATTTTCCAAAAAATAAAAAGGTTCTCATAGAAGGCTTAAATGATTTCATAATAATCGATTCAGCTGAAAAGTTGTTAATCATTAAAAAGGACAATGAAGGAAATTTAAAATCAGATCTAAAAAGTATGGGTGAAAATGTCTAAAGAAGTGTATTTTTGTTGAATAAACTATGACAACACAAACAATTCTAATTTTGGTGGTTATCGGTCTTTTGGCAGGTCTGCTAAGCGGATTTGTTGGAGTAGGGGGCGGTATCATAATTGTTCCTGCATTAGTCTATATGCTGGGTTTTTCTCAACACCAAGCGCAAGGAACTAGTTTATTCGTGCTTTCTATTCCGGTTGTAATTTTAGCCACTATGAACTATTGGAAAACTGGAAATGTGAATTGGAAATTTGGGTTGATTATTGCGCTAACTTTTGTTGTCGGTGGCTATATTGGTTCCAAATTGTCTCTCAGAATGTCTCCAGGACTTGTTAAATTCCTATTTGGAATTTTAATGGCATATGTTTCAATTCGATTAATTGTTTCCGGTTATCAATCAATTTCGTCCAATGAATCCTGAACTAACAGCTTTTATTAAAGGAAAATCAATTGCACTTTATGAAAAAGTGAAAAACTATCGTGAGCACTTGCATCAACATCCTGAATTATCGTATCAGGAAGTGGAAACCATGCGTTTCGTTTCGGGAAAATTAACTCAACTGGGTATTTCACATGAAACGGGCGTTGGAGGAACAGGAGTTGTAGCATTGATTCAATCTGAAAAACATTTGGGAAAATCGTGCATTGCCTTGCGGGCAGACCTCGATGCTTTACCTATTTCTGAAGAAAATGAAGTGCCTTATAAATCAAAAGTTACGGGTGTAATGCATGCGTGTGGACATGATGTTCACACGGCTATTTTATTAGGAGCGGCAGAAATCTTAAACGAAATAAAAGACGATTTACCCTTTCCTGTTAAATTGATTTTTCAACCGGGCGAAGAAAAAAATCCGGGAGGTGCTACTTATATGATTCGGGATAAAGTATTGGAAAATCCACGGGTTAATAAAATGTATGCTTTGCATGTTTTTCCAGATTTACCAGTCGGAGAATTAGGCTTTCATGCGGGTCGTTACATGGCATCTTGTGATGAGATTTATATTACAGTCAACGGAAAAGGTGGGCATGGTGCAACTCCTCATCAATGTATTGATCCAATTGTAATTGGAGCCAATATCATTTTACAACTTCAGCAACTCGTAAGTAGAAAATGTGACCCGAAAATTCCATGCGTATTAAGTTTTGGTCATTTTGAGGCATTAGGAGCAACCAATATTATTCCATCTAAGGCGATATTGAAAGGAACTTTCAGAACAATGGATGAGAACTGGCGAGAACAAGCCTTAAAACTGGTAGAGCAACAAGTAAGAGATATTGCATTAGCGCACGGTGCTACGGTTGATATTGAGATTTCTAAAGGTTATCCTTGTGTGGAAAATGACATTGCTTTAACGAATGAATTAGCTATAAAATCAAAAGAAATTATTGGAAACGATAAAGTGCATGATTTACCAATTCGTTTAACTTCGGAGGATTTTGCTTTCTATTCTCAATTAGTACCGGCATGTTTTTTTCGGCTAGGTGTCCGAAATGAAGAAAAAGGAATTGTTTATGGTGTGCACCATCCCCGTTTTGATATTGATTCGGAAGCCCTTGTTTTAGGAGTTCGTATGATGGTAGCGGCATGTCTATGAAAAGCGTTCTCATTTACTTATTGATAGTAGTTTTTTTCACTGCATGTAATAAGGTCGTCAAAAAAGACAAGCAGCTTCAAGGTGAATGGAAACTTTCTAAAATTACTATTTTTGATTACGATGGCATTTCTTATTCAACTGATACTTCGTGTGTAGGAGATTTGATAGTTAATAAAGAATTAGACACATCATTCCGATTAAATTTAGCATTTGCAATAGCGCCTAATTTTGCGGACACAACCTCTGCAAAAGGAAAATATGACTTGCAATCGGATGGTGAATATTTGAACCACACCTTTTTATCTGTAACGAATAACCAGTCAATCCCAGTTACTCGATCTCGAATTTTGTTTCTCTCTGATGCTTATTTGAAGTGGGAATTTATTAGTGCTTCAGGCTTAAAGCATCAAATGATTTTTAGTAAAAAATAAAAAGCGACACTTGGATATACCGAATGTCGCTTTTTAAGTAAGTAAATCCTTTTTATCTTTTCGTTAGAAAAGTATTTGCATTATTTATCCATCCTTCGGGGCCACCAGCCATGTAGCCTGATTTACCTAGAGAATTTAAGTTTATTTTTCCACCCTCTCCTTTCTCTGCTGTGACAAAAAACACAGTTGGGTAACCTTGTACGGCAAATGTTTGCTGTAATTGATTGTTTTGTTGTTTAATGGCATCAGTTTGTGTATTCTTTTT
>CAIUSK010000181.1 GCA_903901805.1 uncultured Flavobacteriales bacterium | reverse complement strand
CCGTTTTTCAGCAGTGGAAAATTTCTAGTAGAACCCGTTGGATTTTATTTGTTCTAATTGGTTACGGATTATTCCTCGAATTTTTGCAAGGATTTGTTCCCGGTAGGGTATCAAGTTCATTGGATGGCTTAGCAAATACCATTGGGGTAGTTTTTGGTTTTTTAGTAGCATTTCTAAGTTATAAAATTCATGAAAAAAGGTAAAGTAACAGGTTTAGGTGGGGTTTTTATAAAATTTCAAGACCCTCAAAAAATGATGAAATGGTACCAAGATGTATTAGGCCTAACTACTAATGATTATGGTGTTCTATTTTCATTTAACGGATATGATGAACCAAAAGGATACTTACAATTAGGCACATTTCCAGCTAATTCTGATTATTTCGGAGAACCTAAGCAAACATACATGTTGAATTTTAGGGTAGATGATTTAAATCAATTATTACTTCATTTTACAGAAAAAAATGTACCCGTTTTAGATTCAATAGAAACGTATGATTATGGTAAATTTCTTCATATATCAGATCCAGAAGGAAACCGAATCGAATTATGGGAGCCTATTGATACTGCATTTGACAATGAGACACATGTTCAAATGAAATGAGAAAACTTCATCGATATTTAATCCAATGTATAGATTTTTAATTTTAGTATTACTACTAGTTTCTTGCAACCAACATGAGGTGAAAAATAGCGCATGTCATTGGTTGGATCAATTCTAATTCCCAATAATTTTTATTCTCCTGATTTTTAAAAATTTATCCCGCCGTGTTAAGAAATTCCTATGCGAGTTTAATAATATCTTAACATTAGATTAATACCTTCATTACCTTCCTTCCATTTCTTTGCACCAATAAAAAATAACTATGAAAAATTGGTATTTGTTCATTATTCTTGCCGTTTCTCCTATTCTGGTTTACGCGCAAAATGGTAACTTAACGGGCAAGGTAGTAAATCCAACTACGGGAGAAAAAATCGAAATGGCCCGGATTAAAATCGAAGGACTGAACAAAGGAGGTTTTTCAGATAGTGTCGGAGTTTATACCATTTCTGGAATAAAAGCTGGTATATACGTTATTACCTGCACGGTTGACCAAATGGGAACCGATACTCTAAAAAATATCGTGATAAATTCAGGTGCAACAACAACAGCTGATTTTCAATTTAAAAGTTCAATAAAAACGCTAACTGATTTTAATATTGCCGTTCAAAAAAACAAAGAATCGGTCAATGAAACCGAAAAAATGAAGCAAAAAAACGCTTCGGTAATGGAAATTATTGGAAAAGAAACTTTTAATAAATCACCGAATGCCAATGCTGCAGAAATTTTTAAACGAGTTAGTGGAGCCAGCGTTCAGGATAATAAATTCGTTGTCGTACGTGGGTTAAGCGATCGATACAATTTTGCATTGATAAACGGGGCGGCGCTTCCAAGTTCTGAAAGTGATCGTAAAGCGTTTTCGTTTGATCTTTTTCCCGCGAACATGATTGATAACCTCATGATCACGAAGTCAGCAACACCCGATCTTCCAGGAGAGTTTGCAGGGGGTGTTATTAATATCAATACTACAGAACCTAAGTCTAAAAACTTTCAAAATATTCAAATTACTTCTGCTTACAATACGTTGAGCACGTTCAGAAACTTTAAAACATATGAAGGTTCTTCAACTGACTTTCTTGGATATGGAACATCAGCTAGGGCTATTCCGGATGGCCTACCAACAACCGAAGAGTTCAATACATTATCCAATCAAGATAAAGCAGAAAAAGCAAAATTAATTAATACGTCTTGGACACCAAAAAATCGTTTAGCACTTCCCAATTTTAACCTTCAATATTCACTCGGTCGATCTTTTAAAATCAAGGATTCTACCACGTTAGGCTATGTTTTAGCTTATAGTTACCAAAGTAACTTCTCGGCCAATCAGGTGATTAGAAGAGAATTTGAGGAACAATCGACAGGAGTAATCACAAAAAACGAATTATTAGATTCTGCCTATACACAATCCATCGTGAGTAGTGCAATGGCTAATTTCAAATATACTTATGGGTATAAAAATTCAATTCAATTTAAAAATTTGTATACCGTTAATTCAGATGATAAAGTAAATATTCGTAATGGAAAACGCGATATGGATATTGAATCTGTGTACAATGAAAAATCAATGAACATATGGTACACGCAAAGTAACTTAATTACCTCCCAATTAATTGGTTCGCATGAAAACAGATCAAAATACAAGTTTAACTGGGTTGCTGGTTTTAGCAATGTGAAACGTGACATTCCATTTTTAAGAAGAACAGTTTACCAACAAGTTGATACTACACTACCTTACTTTGCGGTAGTTCAAAATAATGATATTTCTACGCTTGGTGCGGGGAATATGTTTTGGTCAACATTAACGGAAAACAACTTCAATGCTAAATATGATTTAGCAAAGTTATTTGAGGTTGGAAAGTCTAAAAACGAAGTGAAAATTGGTGGAATGCATCAATATAGAAACCGATCATTTTCTGCTAGAAATTTAGGTTTTTCAAAGTATGATCCGGCAGGTAGCGCAAGCTTTAATTCTAATCTTTTGTTGCTGCCAGGTGATCAAATCTTTAATTCAGAAAATTTAGGTCAAATGGCTGATGGGCAGGGAGGATTTAAGCTAGAGGAAGGAACCAATGTAGATGATAGTTATCAAGCCTCTTCTCTATTGAATGCAGCGTTTGCAATGGTTGATTCAAAATTATCTGAAAAACTGAGAATTATTGCCGGTGCACGTTTTGAAGCTTACAATCAAGTATTTAAATACGTGGAGTTTGGATCTAATCTTCCTCAAAATATTGATACAACTGTACTAGATGTTTTACCCTCAATCAACATCGTTTATTCTCCAATTAAAAAATTAAACTTTCGTTTAAGTGCGTCTCAAACTGTTTCTAGACCTGAGTTTAGGGAGTTAGCACCATTTGCTTTTTATAACTTTTTGAACGATAACTTAACTTCAGGAGATCCAAAATTACAACGAGCAAAAATCAACAATTTTGACTTCAGAACTGAATATTTTCCTGGTAAGGGTCAAATAATTAGCATTTCCGGTTTTTACAAACAATTCTTTAATCCAATTGAATTACTTCTAAGAACAGGAACCAGTGGAACACCTGAATTGTATTATGATAATGTAGGAAATGTAGAAAGTATAGGAACAGAACTTGAATACCGAGTGAACTTAGGTTTTATTCAACCTGCTGATACGGGTTCATTTTGGAAGAATTTTACCGTTTATACAAATGCAGCTATCATTCGATCAAAAATGGATTTGAGTTCATTTGCAGGACAATCCGAGTATATTGATAGACCATTACAAGGGCAGTCTCCCTACTTGGTGAACGCAGGACTGTATTTTACAGAGCCAAAATCACAAATTTCTTTCAATGCTTCTTATAATGTTGTTGGACAAAGAATTGCCATCGCAGGGAGTGTTCAAGAACCATCTGTATGGGAAAACAGAAGACATGTTGTTGATATACAATTAGTGAAAAATTTCACAGATAAATTTGAATTAAAATTGAATGTAAAAGATTTACTGGCACAAGATTTAACTTTCTTTCAAGACATCAATAAGAATAAAAAATACGATGTTGATCTAGATAATACATGGCAACAAATTAACTTTGGTCAAACGATCTCTCTAAGTTTAAAATATAATTTTTAACCTTTCAAATTAAATTCAGGTTTAACTTAAAAGGTTCTTTTTCTGATTCATCCATAGAATCACCTTCAATTTCTTGATTGGAAATGATGCTGGCACATCTTAGTTTGGCTTAAATAAAGTAGAATCTCCTCCATTGTTAAGTTAATGTTTCTTTTCCTTAATAAACTCTTAAACAACATTTAAGACTACTATAACTTATTACGGGTTTATTCAGTGGAAATTTGTACCAACTAAAATTTAATTTATGAAAAAGATTTATTTATCCTTATTCTCTGCTTTTGTAACTTTAGGGTTGCATGCGCAAGATGCATTTTGGACTCCTACGACATACAAAGGAGCATTTCCTGTTACTGATAATACAGCGGCGACAGACTGGACGGCTGGGTGGTCAAACTTTGATGCGGAAAACACAGTTTATCCTGCAACACTAACAACAGCATCAGCTGATATTACTACCAATACAACTTGGTCGGGAGTAGTTTTGTTGCAAAATAAAATCTATGTTAAGAACAATGCAACCTTGACTATTGCACCAGGAACAATTATCCGAGGTGATAAAGCAACCCAAGCTACTTTAATCATTACGAGAGGTGCTAAAATTAACGCACAAGGAACAGTTTCTCAACCAATTGTTTTCACTTCAAACGAAGCGGTTGGAAATAGAAACGAAGGAGACTGGGGCGGAATTGTAATCTTAGGATTAGCAAAGAATAATCAACCAGGTGGAGTTGCGAATATTGAAGGAATTGTTCCTACAACGGATACGCAATACGGTGGTGCATTTGATACTGATAATTCAGGATCAATCAAATATGTTCGTATCGAATTTGCAGGTATTGCACTAGAGCCAAATAAAGAGGTTAACGGAATAACTTTTGGTTCGGTTGGTTCAGCAACAACAGTTGATTATGTTCAAGTTTCTCATTCAGGAGATGATTCATTTGAATGGTTTGGTGGAACGGTGAATTGTAAACACCTAATTGCATACCGAGGATTGGACGATTGCTTTGATACTGATTTTGGGTATAGAGGAAAAGTTCAATTTGCTCTTTCAATTCGCGATAAAGATTTGTATGATGCTCCAGGAGATTCTAATGCGTTTGAGTGCGATAACGATGCAGCAGGATCTACAGCAACGCCTAAAACAAAACCTATTTTCTCTAACGTAACTTTAGTTGGTCCTAAAGGAAATGGAACAATTGCTTTGCCTGTAGGTGAGAAGTTTGAAAAAGCATTCCGATTAAGAAGAAATGTAGCTATTTCTGTTTTAAATTCTCTTGTAACTGGTTGGGAAAAAGGTCTTTCAATTGAAGGAGCTCCAGTAGTTGCTAATTTAAACGGTGATACTATGGTTTTTGTAAATAATATACTGACAAATTTTGCAACACCATCTTGGTCAGCTGGTAATACAAATACAGTTTTAAATTCAGGTGGCGCAACTACAGCATGGTATCAATCATGGTGGTCAGTTGATGGAAATGATTCTACAAAAACACTAGCAGAAGTAAATTGGGTAAATATATTTACTCCACTTGGCACTACTCCAGATGCGCGTTTAGCGTCAGGGTCTGTGGCTGCTACAGGAGCAACTTTCAGCAATCCAATCTTTTTTAGTGTTGCTGCGCCAACTGCTGCAATTACATCAGTTTCTTATTGTCAAAATGAAACAGCATCTACATTAACAGCAAATGCAACGTCAGGAAACACATTAAAATGGTATAATGTTGCAACGGGTGGTTCTGCTTTACCAGCAGCGCCAACACCTAACACTTCAGCACCAGGAACTTATACATATTATGTTTCTCAAGCTAATGCCTCAAATGACGAAAGTCCACGAATTGCAATCACTGTAATCGTAAATGCTTTGCCTTCAACTCCGGTTATTTCAGCAAATGGATCTACTTCTTTTTGTACAGGTGGTTCTGTTGAATTATCTTCTAGCGCTGCAACAGGAAATTCATGGTCAACTAACGCAACTACACAAACTATCACAGCAACAACTTCAGGAACTTATACTGTTACAGTAACAGATAACAATGGATGTTCTGCTAGTTCAGTAGCTACAACAGTTAACGTAAGTAATGCTCCTGCACCTACAGTTTCTTCTTCTGCAACTCAAGCTTGTTCAGGTGAAACAGTTACTTTAACTTCATCCACTGCAGATTCATATTCTTGGTCAACAGGTGAAACAACACAAACAATACAAGTTACAGCTACAGGAACAGTTACGGTTACAACTACAAACGCCGATGCATGTGCTGGTGTTGGTGCTTCTGCTCCAGTAACAGTAACGTTTACACAAACACCTTCAGCTCAAGGAGCTTTCACAACAAGTGGTAATATTGTAACTTTCACGAATACATCTACCGGTGCAACAGCATACTCTTGGGATTTTGGTGATTTCACAAATTCATCTGCAGCAGCTCCAGTTCACGCTTTTGCTTCTAACGGTAGCTACTCTGTAGTACTTACAGCAATTAACGGAAATTGTACTGATACAACTGTATTAACTGTTGCAATCACAGTTAGCGTTGAAGAATTGATTGGATTAGGAAACATCAATGTGTATCCAAACCCAGCGTCTGAATCAATTACAGTTTCTTTTGATAACCAATTAGGTAATTCAATTGAAATCTCATTAATTGATGCATTAGGTCGTTCAGTAGTTTCAGAATCTATTCAATCTTTAGGATTAAATGAATTAGCATTGAATCTATCTTCAATCAGTAATGGAATGTACACATTACAGTTGACTTCTAATAATAACATCGTAACAAGAAAAGTTATCGTTAGAAAATAATTTCTAGATATTTCAATTAGAGCTGGGTAGCAATACTCAGCTCTTTTATATTAAAAGCTATGGAAAACTATAAAGGACACACTATTTTAATTGTAGACGATGAACCAGATATCCTTGAGTTCTTGTCTTACAACTTAAAAAAAGAGGGGTACAAAATATTTACCGCAGCTAATGGAGAAGAAGGCTTACTATTAACACAACAAATACAGCCATCACTCATTATTCTAGATGTTATGATGCCTAAGATGGATGGAATTGAGGTCTGTCAAATCATTAGAAAAGATTTACATTTAACACAACCAATCATTACCTTTCTCACTTCGCGCGCAGAAGATTACGCGCAAATCGCTGGTTTTGAGGCTGGTGCAGATGATTATATAACAAAACCAATTCGTCCCCGTCTTTTATTGAGTAAAGTTGAATCACTCTTAAGAAGATTACACAAAAACACTCCGATCAATGAAACAACGGAAAAAAATCTAGTAATTGACAGAGAAAAGTTTTCTATTCAGCTTGACGGGAATAAAATAATTTTGCCCAAAAAGGAATTTGAGCTATTAGAATTATTATCAAGTAGACCCGGAAAAGTTTTCAATCGAGATCAAATTTTAAGTATTGTTTGGGGAAATGATACAATTGTTGGAGAACGCACAATCGATGTTCATATTCGAAAATTGCGTGAAAAGCTAGGAGATACGTATATTCGCACTGTAAAAGGAGTCGGATATACTTTTAGTGAATAATGAAAATAACAAAACCAAGTTTAAGCTTAATTATAGGTAGTCTTACTCTTACTGTATTTTGTTTTACTCTTCTTAGTTTAATTAATTTTATTTACCCTGTTTTATCTTGGATAATCAACGCAACCCTTTCATTATTGATTGGGTTTTTTTCGTATATAATTTTTCGTGTTTTGATCTATCGCCTGGTAAAAACACGGCT
>CAIUSK010000180.1 GCA_903901805.1 uncultured Flavobacteriales bacterium | reverse complement strand
TCAATCATGTCTGTATATTTCGCAGATACATTTCCAGGTCCCGAGGCAAAATAATAATTCTCTTGATGAATTTGAACGGAAATTCCCCATTTTGGAATTATTTGCTCGTTATCTACAGCTATTGTTTGATCTGAACTAACTGAATCAATGATATTTCCACCTTTTGTGTCGTATTGATACACAACCCAACTTGCTGTATCTGCCCCATTACCTGTTGTTGGCGCAATATAATCTCTGAATTTACATTCGAAATAGCCCGGTGCTAATGCCAATGGATCAACCACCTTAATGTTAATTGGGCCTTTTCCATAATCATACGTTGGATTCTCCATGTAACCATCCGTTAAAATTTTGGTCAATGTTGCAGGAGTGAAATTTAATGAACGATTTCCATTTCCGTAACCATCTAAGCGCGTGATTTGAGGGGAATGGCCATATTCCATAATATAATTGGTTCCATCATTTTCAGGTGTCGGGTTGTGCGGAATTCCTTCCATAACTAACACTTCGCCTACTGCGGCTTTTCTACTCGCTAAATAGGGAGTTTTTTGACCGTCAATATTGGCAGGATCATCCGGAATATAAGTTTTATAATTATTGTGTGCGTATGCAATCGCCATGTAATAATATCGCTTAAAGTTGATTAGTTTGGGCTGACCTTGAGCAAACAAGTCGTTATCAACCGAAAAACTATGTTTAATCCCTTTATTTTCAGCCTGAACAACTTCAATTGGAACACTAAATCCCAATTCTTCATCAAATTCAAAATTTATAATGCTCTTAATATTATCTTTTATATCGCATTGGGCAATTAACCTTGCTTTTTCAGGATTTCTCAAATCAGATAATGAAACCTGATTGGATTTTAACTGAAAAATTTGATACCCTTGAAAACGAAATTTCTTATCTGCATTTGGATCACTGGCTACGATAAATGGATCCGCTTCCACATATTCCTCGTTATAATTATTCGAATTTGGAGCATTCGACAAGGTTAAAATAAGTTCTTCATTCATTTCTTGAATCTGCATATCTGGAGCATGTGGAGCATCCATTACTTTGAAACAATTTTCAAATAATGCTTGGGCTTTATCATCTGCCCTCCTCAAAGTTTCTACGGATTGAAAAGGATCTCCACCGGTTGATCTTGCCCAAACAACTCCTACTGTGATATTATTTACAGCTCCTGGTTTTAGAAGAAATGGGCCTGCTGATTCAACAAATCTTCTATCGTTAGGCGTATTATTCGCTGTTTGTTCCGTCCAGTTTGGTTGAGGAACACCTCCCGTCCCCCACCCTTGAGGATCCGTGGTACCCGGAAACATAAAATCACAGGGCATTAATGGATTTGCATCAGAATCTGAAATATGACCACTCCCACCATAAACAAATTTTGTCCCATCCTTCCAATATCCCCTTAAATAATTATAGTAGTCTGAAGCATTAACAGGATCCGTTTGATTAGGATTGGCTCCGTTTGTAGTATTCGAATAGTACAAAAATCTGCGCATTCCAAACCGTTCATTATCCACAATTCCATCTCCATACCCAATACCATTTAGTGCTTCATCCTCACCTATTCCAAACCCGTTATCGATTCCATCATCATCTTGATAAGGTCCTTCAAAAAAATCAACACCAACTGCCGGAGGTGAATTTCCATACCCTTTGTATCCAGAATTATCTGCATCATAATTATCACCGTTGTAGTAATAACCTAATCCTCGACTCACATCACATCCCACGTAATCATCATAAGGATCGCCCAAGGCTCCATCCGTAAAAAAACCAAAATAGGTATTATATAAAGTCTGTGTTCCGCGATTGATCAATTCATAATTGTAAAAAGTCATATTATTGATCTCATCATTTGAGGCAAAGGCGAAGGCTTGAGCCCGAATTTCCATCCCAATTGGATCAGCGCCAGTCTCCGTATGAATATTTCCTTTATCATTCATTACCCACCAATAATTCATATCCCCATACAGGGAAACTGATCGATCTACACTGCATTCTTTATCCTTTTTTATGTCATACCAGGGGAAATCACCATCTTCCCAATTGTAGTGCCCATCTCCATTAAAATCGTAAAATGGTGCTAAATAATAATCTTGACCTTGGGTTACATCTCCATGAGCTGGCCAGTTTTTAATAATATCAGGAACTTTGTAGGCAGGAAATAGCTCATTTTGAGTAGCTGTTCCATTTTGTTGATCATTTAATCCTGCTTCAAACCAAGCATTAAACTCACGCACCATATCTTGGGTTGTAACAAAGTGCTTATCGTATTTACTGCAATTGTCATAAGTCGTTTCTGCCGTAATTTGAGTTAGTGGACCCGACCAATAATCTTGACCATCCCGGTAACGAAGGGCAGCTAATTTTAATTGATTATTTACATCAGTTCCCCCTAACCAAAGTGCAGCAGTAAATAAGGCCATTATACCCGAGTTTTTTGGCACTTCGTACTGTGAAAAATTTTGATTAGGTACTTGCCACAAATTTCCAGCAGTATGAATCATGGCACGCACATTATTCAATTCCAAATAAGTAGTTGTTGTAGGTGGAGCACAACCTGCAGCTTTAGCTGATGCATGCTTTGGTTTTTGACCACTTTCAAGAGACTGCGACCCCAATTGAAATGAGCAGAGCACAAGTAAAACAAAAAATGATATTCTCATGGAAAACTTTTGGGATGAAGGTACTAATTTTTGAATTAATGACCCTATTTTTTGAATTGAAAACGATCTTCAAAGCGCTTTTTCTGATCGGATTTCAACTGATTTATATCATCGGGCATTTGGCGCTTCCAACGTTTGTGTGACCACAACCAATAACTTGGATTTTGTTTAATTTCTCGCTCCAACAAGTGTGTGTGCCATTCAGTCAGTTCGCCATAATTTAATTGATTCAATGGTTTTTCGAAAGGTATAAACTTCACCGAATAATATCCGCGCTTCACTTTGCGGATGAAAAAAAACACCGGAATAAACTGATATTCATGCGCCATAAATTCAGAACCAAATAATACAGCGGTAGGTTGATTTAAAAAAGTGGTCCAATATGCATTTTCACTTGATCCGGGAGATTGATCAGACAAGGTTAAAATAGCTTTCGGAGTCTCACCATCGTTCAATGCCTCTTTATAATTCTTGGAATGAACCACTTGCAGGCCAAAACGTGATCTTCTTTTATTAACGGATTTATCCCAAAATGAATTTGTTAGCGGCATCCCAATACCAATGGCTTTGAATGGCAATAAAAAAGCTAAACTAGTAATCATCCATTCCCAATTGCCATAATGCCCAGAAATCAGAAGTAAACTCGTATTTCTTTCCTTTAACTTGTCAAGAACTTCTGGATTTTCAATAACCATTCTATTTTTAAGCTCTTTTTTTGAAATAGTCAAGTTTTTAATTCCTTCCACTAATAAATCTGAAAAATGTTTATAGAACTGATTTCGTAAAATTCTTAATTCGATTGGAGAAAGTTCTGGAAAAGAAAACTTTAAGTTTCGATCAATTACTTTTTTTCGATAAGGAAAAATTGTAATCAACAGAAGATAGAAAAAATCACTGAATAAATAAAGCAACCTCAAAGGAAGGTACGATAAAATTAAAATCAAGCCAAACAATAGTTTATTCATTCGGAAGGATATTTGTTATTCCAACGAGCCTGTATAAATTGTTCCACTTCTTTTTCTTTTAGACTACTTCCAGCTTGAAAAAAAGAGGAATTTATTAAATCAGTGGGCATGAATTCTTGCTGGACAAAATTACCTGGGAAATCATGTGAATAGTGATATTCAGCACCATACCCAAGCTCTTTCATTAATTTTGTGGGAGCATTCCTTAGATGCAAAGGAACGGGTAGATTTCCAGTTTCACGCACAATTGCTTGGGCTTTATTTATGGCCATGTAAGCAGCATTACCCTTCGGTGAACTTGCCAAATAAATTGTACATTGTGCCAATATTATCCTAGATTCAGGCCATCCAATCATTTCAACTGCTTGAAAACAATTTGTTGCCAGAAGTAGCGCATTGGGATTAGCCAAACCAATATCTTCGGAGGCAAGAATTAACAATCTTCTCGCAATAAATTTTGGGTCTTCTCCTCCTTCAACCATGCGAGCAAGCCAATAAATGGCAGCATTTGGATCGCTACCTCGAACAGACTTAATAAATGCTGAAATAATATCATAATGTTGCTCACCGTCTTTATCATACCGCGAAAAAGACTCCATCGCAATAGATTTTGTATGTTCATCCGTGATGATAACCGACTCATTATCCGCGAAAGAATTCACTAATAATTCAAATAAATTAAGCAACTTACGTGCATCGCCACCAGAATAAGCAAGAAGGGCATTTATTTCTTTCAACGCAACATTTCGTTTCTGAATGGCAACATCTGTATCCATTGCTTTTAATAGGAGGGACGTTAAATCATCCTTGGTGTGTTCTTTTAACGTATAAACCTGACAACGAGAAAGCAAGGCAGAAATAACTTCAAACGAAGGATTTTCGGTTGTTGCGCCAATTAGTGTTATTGTACCTTTTTCAACTGCACCTAAAACAGAATCTTGTTGAGATTT
>CAIUSK010000179.1 GCA_903901805.1 uncultured Flavobacteriales bacterium | reverse complement strand
GCATGCTGCCACCACTTCATTCATGGGAGCCAAACCGGTTTCTTTTCGATATTCTCGTTGAAACAAGGGTGCACCGCTCGTGTTTATGGAGATTGTAGCTTGATTTTCCTTTACATATAAATCAATTAATACATCAGGTCTGGAAATTTCAACATTTGGACGTTCTTCATATTTTTCCCGAAAAGAATCCGTAATGGCATCTTTAACTAGGAGTAGCGGGTATTTTGTATTACTAAATAAATTAGAAAAAACAGCTCCTTTAACAGCAAATGATTTTTTAATATCAAACCATTCAGTCCAACGTATTTCCATGGCCTTTTTGTAAATATCCTTTTCATCTTTAATCATGAATTTCGATATTTCAATCAAAACTGAAATTGCACAACGGCTATGAAGGTTTAAGAAATAAACATCTTTCCATGTTCCTTTAATTTGCACAGCTCTATTTAGAATAACGCAATTGGCATAACCAAGTTCATTTAGTTCATCGGCAAGGGTTTGTTCAAATCCGAAAAAGGTTTTTAACGTAATGGTATGTTGCGTGTTTGTTAAATTTTCTTTCATTTTTTTTTGGTTGATGTTAGTCTATTGATAATGACTAATTTTGCCCACAAAGGAACAAATTTGAAGCGAATTAACGGTTACTTTTTGATTTTAATTATCCAAATTGTTATACTGGGTCAATTGAGGGCTCAGCAACGTATTGGTTTGGTGCTTAGTGGGGGAGGTGCAGCTGGTTTGGCCCATATTGGAGTAATGAAAGCTCTAGAAGAAAATGGAATCCCCATTGATTTTATTACAGGTACTTCAGCGGGTGCATTAACTGGAGCTATGTATGCTTCAGGTTTTTCTCCTAAGGAAATTGAAGCCTTTGTTTTGTCAGATGAATTTCAGCAAATGACATCTGGAGAATTGGATGCTTCAAAACGATTTTTATTTCGTGAAGTTGATCAGAACGCTGGAACGGTTTCTTTTTCTTTTTCAAAAGATAGTTTATTGCGTCGCTCTATACCACTGAATTTAGTTAAATCCGCTTTGTTAGATTTTACTATGATGAGCGTCATGGGCACAACAAGCTCTGCTTACGGCAAAGATTTTAATCAGCTTTTCGTTCCTTTTCGCTGCGTAGCATCCGATGTGGTCAATAAAAAAAGTGTCGTTTTCTCAAAAGGAAACCTCAATGAATGTGTCCGTGCATCAATGACCTATCCATTATATGTAAATCCAATTCGAATTAATGGAACACTATTGTTTGATGGCGGACTGTACAATAATTTTCCGGCCAATGTAATGTATACCGATTTTCATCCAGATTTTATAATTGGAAGTAATGTTTCTGGAAATATTAGTGCACCAGACGAACAAGATTTCTTTGGTGTTCTTCAAAATATGTTGGTCAGTTCTTCAGATTTTACCTTACCCTGTGCTGATGGATTTATCATTGAACCAAAATCGGATATTAGCACGTTTGATTTCCAATTAGCAAAAAAAGCAATAGATGAAGGTTATCGTAAAACAATATTGCAAATGGATTCTATTCTCGCTAAAGTTGAGCGGAGAGTTTCGCAAGATGAATTAAGTATAAGGAGGAAATCCTTTAGATCAAGGATTCCAGAATTGAATGTGAGCGAAATTTCGCAAAATGAACAAAAAAGTCGTGGTATTCAATTTGCTAAAAGCTCACTCCAAGGTGCTCGAAAAAACGCAATATTGGATCCGAAAAAGTTAGAAAGAAGG
Source organism: uncultured Flavobacteriales bacterium (assembly GCA_903901805.1). Taxonomy (GTDB): domain Bacteria; phylum Bacteroidota; class Bacteroidia; order Flavobacteriales_D; family Crocinitomicaceae; genus UBA952. Next base: position 7,167 of record CAIUSK010000179.1, on the reverse strand, counting down.
TATTTTCAACTTTATTCGACTAGTCAATTGGATTTTATGTTTCCGACGCTTTCATTGAAAAAAGATTCTACCTACAACTTAAAATTATTTCTGCGTAAAGCAAAAGATTTTCAATTGGATTTGGGCGGGCATTTTTCTTCAAGGGCTGTAAATACGGGATATGTTGGGCTAACGTATAAAATGATAGGAAGTTTAGCTTCATCGCTGCATGCTGAATCTTATTTTGGTAAGTTTTATGGTTCGGTGAAAACGGATGTAAACATCGAGCTTCCCAGTGTTTTCCCCGTATCAGCTTCAGCTTATTTTGTAATGAATCGATGGGATTATTTTAGGAGTTTTGCCACTTTCTTTGAAGATGTTCAACCCTCCTTTTTGGTGCAAAATGAAACATATGCCGGATTTCAATTGAAACACCCAATTGGTAACAATTCTAAGTCCACGTTAAATTTTCGGTATTTTGAGTTAGATGACGAATATTATCAAACTACCAATTTTACCAATAAAGATACGGCTGATTTAACCACTTTTTTTGGGAGTTCAATTAGTTGGGAATTCATGCAAAATAGCTTAAATCGAAAACAATTTGCCAGTTCCGGACATTTATTTTACTTGCGAACAAGGTTGGTAGAAGGAAGAGAGAATACGGTGCCAGGAACCACTTCCGCTTTCGAACAAACTTTTAGAAAATACCATTCATGGTTTAATGTAAATGCGGAATTTCAATCCTTTGTCATTTCGAAAAAGTATTTTCATTTGGGGTTACATGCTAAAGGACAATTTAATTCTCAATCTTTGTTTGCTAATTATACGGCGTCTTTGTTGTCCTTGCCTTCTTTTTCCATTATTCCCGATCAAGAAACGTATTTTTTGCCGGAGTTTCGTTCACATCAGCACATGGGAGGTGGTGTAAATCTCGTTTTTAGTATCCGTAAAAATGTAGATTTTCGAGTAGATGCCTATTATTACCAGCCATTTTTGCAATTACAAAAAAATGATGATGGAACTATCCAATATATAAAACCATTCAAAGGTGAAACGTTCTTTGCATCATCTTCACTAATTTATCATTCACTAATTGGTCCAATCAGAGCGACGCTAAATTATTTTCCAACCCAAAATACTCCTTTTGCTTTTCAATTGAGTTATGGGTATGTATTATTTAATGAACGGGCCATTCGATAGGCAACGACAGATTTTTTAAAGCGTTTAAAACTGGATGAAGTTCATTATTGGTTTATTTTTTTTCCTGTTTACTTTTTGGGTTGTTGGCCAACTTACTATTGTTAAAGACAATTTAGGATGTGGGTATGGTTTGATGAATACAGAAGGAAAATGGGTGATTCAGCCTGATTATACCCTTATAGAATCACAAGGGGATAGCTACTTTTTGACATTAAATGAGCATGGAAGAGGCTTGATTTCTAAAGAAGGAAAAGAAATAATCCCTCCAAAATATGAATGGGTCAGCATGATAAATGATTCTCTTTTTTCCATTCGTCAAAAACATTTTTACGGCATTTACGACCTTAGGAAAGGAGAAATTATTCCTCCCATTCATTATCAATTAGTATTCAATTATCCTTTTTTTATTTCATCAGGAACCGCTGATTCAAAAAATGCGATTTATAATAGAAATGGCGAAAAAATCACCAAAATAGCTTATGATTATTCTCATATTTCCAATGATCATATTCTTTTATATACAAGAGAAGGGGAGCAGTTTTTCACAACGAGAATTGATTTGGATGGAAAAATTCTCCAATCAGAAATTAAAGGGTTTTATCTCCCTTTCAACGAGTTTGGTTTAGCCCCAATAGGCGATTTTGGTGGTTATTCACGTGTAAATGGAAAAGCTGGAATAATTAATAAGGAAGGGAAAGTCATTGCTGAAAGAAAGTATCAAAGTATTCAATATTGCAATGAAAAATTCATTTTGCGCGACTCAAATTCAACCGCCTTCATGGATGCTAATGGGAGTAATTTTATAGAATGGCCATGCCAGTTTTTGCCGCTAGAAAGTAATAGTTATACACATGTTCCTGAATGTTTGTTCAATGAGTACACCTGGTTAAGTCGTTGCAAGGATAAGGTGGGACTTTTTAGTGGATTGGGAAATCAATTAGCCGAACCAATTTATGATGCCTTAGAGCCTTTTTCCCATTCAAAAAGAACTGCAACCTGTACATATGAAGTTTATCAGCAAGGTAATTGCGGAATCTTGAATATGCAAGGAAAGGAAACAATCCCTCCGCAATACGATGAATTGGAAATTCTAGAAATAAATGCGCATATTTCTGATGATTACAATACTCACTTAACTCTTTTGCTTGCTAAGAAAAACAATAAATTTGGTTTGATAAATGAATTGAATCAGGTGGTAGTTCCAATTGAGTATGAAAAATTCTTGTTTAATGAAGGCTATTACTTTTCTACCAATAATGAAATCTCAAAGGTTCAATTTTACGACACGATAACGATTATAAAAGGAAAAGTTTTGTTTAGACTAGATTCCATTGATGTTGTACAATTTACAAATTATCAATTTGATGCATTTGCAATCGATGGTGCTGTTCGAAATAATCTTGTTATTTATCCAATAGGAGTAAACAAAAAATTAACTTATTACGACAAAAACAGCAACCAATATACCTATTTGATTTCAGCCGATAACAAAAAGAAAACAAGAATTCAGTATATGGAACCCTATCATAAATTGGCAAAGGTGCATTCCATTTCAGGAAAAGTGGGAGCATTCAATATGAGGACAGGGAAATTTATTATTGATACACTCTATCGGGATATTTCATTACACTATGAACAATACAATCTTGTTTGGGTAATTAAATCACCTGGTGATCCCTGGATGGTATTTGATACCAATGGAGTAAAGAAATCACCGATTCAATTTGAGCAAATCCATTTATTTACAGAGCCAGTGATTGCAAAAGAAAATAATAAGGTAGGAATTGTCAATACAGATTTAGTTTGGTTACTAAGACCAAAATTCTTGGGAATTAATCGCATATCTGATAGTTTATATTTGGTTCAAACCACAAGCAAAAAGTTCGGTGTGTTTCATCTAAAAAAAAGGTGGGTTATGGATACACTATTTACTGAATTCGAATATGTTTTCAATCATTATTTAAATAATTGGAAATCAAAATCAAGTATTTCTCAGTTCGGGACTCACCCAGTAAATGATTATTGGCTTTTGGGAAATAAGAAGCAAAAATTGCTTTTCGATCAAAAAGGGAGGATTTATTTAGCTGGAAAAGCGGAATTTGATTCGATTTTATTTCATTCAGCCTTCACTAAAACAGATAGATCTTATGTTTATTTTACGATCAAACTGTCTGAAAATAGTTGGGTGGATGTTTTAAAGATGCCGTATGCAAAAGAGCTCTATCAAAAACTCAATAAACGCTACGAGAAAAACAAATCGTGTCCTTTTTCTATCGCTGAATTGAGCACGGATATTTCATGCACGCCTAATGCTAAGCGAACCAATAATCCTTTTGGTATATATTCAAATATTCAGTTTGTGGAGAATAAGAAAACCAGAAAACCAGAAACAATCAAAAAGGAAGACAGCATAGCCTATTATAAAATCCCTATACAAGAAAAATACAGCATCGCCTTCGCTGGAAAAAATTGTGTTTCAGTCTCAATTGATGTTCTTAATCCAAATCCTATTTATTCATCCTATTCTCAAGGAGGAATGCCATATCATGATTATCCGAATTCCGCAGATGAGGTTAAGGAAATCCCTGATTCGATTTTTAATTTTTTCTGGAATGGTCAGTCCTTGCAAAAAGTTGTTCGCGAGCAACTATTTCCATCGGATAGCCTACTTATAGAGTTCTTGAAAATGGCCATTCAAAACCGGCGAGATTTGAATTTAAATTGCAATTCACCTTCCTTTTATTCGGATTTAGTTAAGAATGATTGTCATATTTCTCCATTTGGAGCCGTGTTTTACGTTGGAAATAGTCGAGGGTGGTTCAATCAACTCTTAATTCCAAAAGAAACAATTTTAAAACAAGAAGGTATTTCAGCCCAGTTTTCCGAGTTATTTAATTGAAAAAGTGTTAATTTCATAACCTTAAATCAATTACATGAAAATTGTCTTTTCTCTGTTCGTTTCAATTATTGTCTTCAATTTAGGTGCTCAATACCAAGTTGGTCATACAACTATCACATTTAATGATCCTGCACGAACTGGTGGCTTTGGGTCAGGAGGAGGAGCTGGTCGACAAATACAAACAGAAATTTATTATCCGGCCAATACAAATGGTGATAATGTTGCTGTGGCATCCGGCCAATTTCCTGTGATTACCTTCGGACATGGTTTTGCGATGTCGTGGGATGCCTATACGAATATTTGGCAGCATTACGTAGCACGAGGATTTATCATGGCGTTTCCCAGAACAGAAGGTGGATTAATACCAGGGCCGAGTCACGGTGATTTTGGATCGGACTTAAAACAAGTTTCAGATAAAATGTTGGCTTTAAACACCAATTCAAGCTCTATTTTTAATGGTAAAATAATTCAAAAGGTTGCCATTATGGGTCATTCAATGGGTGGAGGCGCTTCTTTTTTAGCCGCTGCAAATAACACGAATATTCAAACGGTAATTGGATTAGCACCCGCTGAAACTACTCCGTCTGCCATTGCAGCAGCTCCAAATGTCTCTGTTCCAGCTTTGGTTTTTTCAGGAACTGCCGATGGAGTAACGCCACCAGCAGATCATCATATTCCCATTTATCAAGGATTGACAAGCACTTGCAAAAGCTTTGTTTCTATAACCGGTGGTGCACATTGTTATTATGCAAATTCGAATTTTAATTGTGATTTTGGCGAAAGTACGTCGTCACCCAATATTTCAATAACCCGCGCAGAACAGCAAAATGCCGTGTATTCTGTTCTGGATCCATGGTTAGATTTTAAGTTAAAGGATATTTGCCAGTCCTATGCAGTATTTTTATTAGCGATTCAATCGACACCAGTAACAGTCAATGAAACGATTTGTCCGGCATTACCTACGGTAACAATTGTTAATGATCCTAACCAAGGTTCAGGTGTTTATTGTTCATCTTTACAAGGAAATTCATACCAATGGTATATGGATAATCAACCAATTGTGGGTGAAACTCAACAATGTTACAATATTCCCGTAGATTTAGGCGCAACCTACCAAGTAGAAGTGTTTTTTGCCAACGGATGTATGTTGAGTCAGCCAATTACCATGACCTCAGGACTAAATGAACTGATTGATTCAGAAATAACACTATATCCTAATCCTGCAAATCAATTGGTTACTATTGAATCCGTCAAAAGTGAATTCAAATATCAACTATTGGATTTAAATGGTAGAGTTATACAAGCTAACCAAACAGTTTCAAAACTTCATACTATCGACATCTCTATTTTAACTAAAGGAATTTACCAAGTTGAAATTTCAGATGGTATGAATAAAATAACAAAACAATTTATTAAAGAATAAATGAAAAATTTAATTGTATTAATTGCTTTTTTAAGCATCTCATTTCTTGATTTTGCTCAAGATACAACTTGGGTACAGACCTTTACATTTGATTCAATTACCACGCGTAGGGCTAATTTCGCTTTTCCACAGGAACTGAATACCAAACGATTCGAGAAAGTTTTGATGTATTACAAATTGAAATGCAGTCCACTCACAACATGGGATCAATACAATTGTGGTGAATGGGATTATTTGACCTATACACGAGTGTTTGACCATACCGGTATTTATGACTCTGTTCGCAAAGATGGAAATCGCTTTTTGGCCAATTGGAATGCTCCAAATACGATTGATTATACTCCTTCTCCCAATGCAATTTTCGATACTTATTTGAAAACTGAGCAGGAACGTACAGCTACTTCGCCTACTAGTATTCCATTAAATACAGGTAATAGTAATTCGTCTGCATTTTTTAACACAGCGCAAAAAGGTTCTCGCTTTCAGCAGTTAATAACGGCAAGTGAGTTATTGGCGGCCGGAATACAGGCTGGAGACATACAGGGGATGATTTTGGATATTTTGAATAGTGGATCAAATGGGGTTTTATTAAATCCAAAAATTTCAATAAAATCAACTACAGATGGAATATTAACTTCTTTTCAAACAACCGGATTCTTGGAAGTTTACAATAGAACGAGAGATGCCGGAAACCCATTAGTAGTTGGTCCGAATGAATTTTTATTCTATCAACCCTACACTTGGGATGGTACGAGCAATTTAATTATTGAATTCACCTACGCTTCAGACGAACCATCAACGGCTGGATTGGTTTTTAATTCTGAAAGTGTTGTTGGAAATACCGCGTTATCTTATCCCGATCATAATGGGTATTTGAACTTATCAGGTACAAATTACACAATGACTGAAATGTCTGATTTTACCGTAGGTCAAGAACTTACTGTAGAGTTTTGGGCCAAAGGAAATGGAACAGCGGGAACGAACACAACCATTCTAGAGGCGTTTGATACTTTGAATAATCGAATTCTGAACATTCACATGCCTTGGAGTGACAACAACGTCTATTTCGATGCTGGTATATCATCTGGTTATGACCGAATCAATAAAACGATGTCGGCCACTGAAATGGATAATACGTGGAACCATTGGGCGTTTGTGAAGAAACAAAGTACAGGTGAAATGTTTATCTACAAAAATGGGGTGTTGTGGCATTCAGGAACGAATAAAACGAGAAACATTGGTTACATCAGTCGGTTTATTTTAGGTGCAAGTACAGATCAAGGGTTGAAATGGAAAGGAAAAATCGACGAATTCCGTTTCTATAATTCAGCGCTTTCTGCTGCAACAATTCAATCAAATTATTTGAATAAAATCAATGCGATGCATCCAAATTGGTCAAATTTAATGGTGTACTATGATTTCGATAACGAAAATTATGCACTAGATAAATCGGCCAATGACTACTTGCTTATGCCTTCAGAACACAATATGATTCGCTTTGATGAATACCCAGTTTGTGGTGTTACTGCTAGTAATGAAAAACCGGTTCTTTCATTCATGCAAGGCACTGTTAATAATGCGGCTACGAACGTTACCGTTACTGCAAAACGATTAAAACCACGTACCGTTATATTTGAACAACAAGCGGTAAATCGTCATTTTG
>CAIUSK010000178.1 GCA_903901805.1 uncultured Flavobacteriales bacterium | reverse complement strand
TAAAGAAAAAGCAATTCGTAGACTGAGACATACCTCTCGCAATAAATTGTTGAAATCTTATTTGGGATAATTTATAAATTCCTGTTGAAAAGGCTGCCAGTTTGGTAGCCTTTTTTTATTTTTGCCCCATCAATCAACAAAATAATTAGAATGGAAAATGGACAAGGGTATGAATTAGAGCTTAAATCACATATTGAACGTGAACGAGCTGCAGTGAAATTACAAAGTAAAGTAGGTGAACTTTTGTACGAAAAAGGAATTGAACTCGTACTTTTCAGAAATCACTTGACTGATGTAACGATTTCAGAAATATTGAACTTACATGAATACGCGAAACAAGTGGTTAACAAGCCAATTGATGTATTCACCACATCTGAATTAGCTGCTGAAATTTCAACCATGGATATTGTACCGTCTAAATTAGACATTGGTAAACTAGCTTCTGAATGGTTGCACGAACAAGCATCTTACGCTTTTAAAAAAGATTTTTTAAATAAAAAGTTAGGTGGTTTCTCAAGTGCTTCAAGTGAAGCTGTTGAACCACGAGATGTTGTATTATATGGATTTGGAAGAATTGGTCGTCTCGCAGCTCGGGAATTAATTAAACAAGCTGGTAAAGGACAACAATTGAGACTACGTGCCATTGTAACTCGCGGTTGTTCCGATGCAGATATAATTAAACGTGCTGCCTTATTGAGAAATGATTCTGTTCATGGTGCTTTCAAAGGGTCTGTAATTGAAGATCTTGAAAATAAAACGTTAATCATTAACGGACAAATTGTTCAAATGATAGATGCATCAAATCCTGAGGATGCTGATTACACAAAACACGGAATCAAGAATGCGCTTGTGATAGATAATACAGGTGTTTTCACCAATCGAGAAGCATTATCAAGACATTTAAAAGCGAAAGGTGTTTCCAAAGTATTACTAACTGCCCCAGGAAAGGAAATTCCAAACGTAGTTTATGGAATTAACCAAGGTGAATTGGATATTGATAATGAAACAATCTACTCAGCTGCTTCATGTACCACCAATGCAATTTCTCCTATTTTGAAAGTGGTGAATGATAATTATGGCGTGGTTAAAGGTCATATTGAAACTGTTCATGCATATACTAATGACCAAAACTTATTGGATAATATGCATAACAAGCCACGCAGAGGAAGATCTGCCGCAATTAATATGGTGATTACCTCAACGGGAGCAGGAAGTGCTGTAACAAAAGTAATTCCAGACTTAAAAGATAAATTGACTGCGAATGCTGTTCGTGTACCAACGCCAAATGGTTCACTAGCTATCTTGAGTTTAGAATTAAAAGAAACCACTTCCATTGAAGATGTAAATCTTGCGATTCGTGAAGCAGCATTAAATGGCGATTTGGTGAACCAAATTTATTATTCGGTTGATCCAGAGTTAGTTTCTAGCGATATTATTGGCAACACGTGTTGTTCAGTGTATGATTCACATGCTACCATTGTTTCCAATGACGGTAAAAATGTTGTTTTATATGCTTGGTATGACAATGAATTTGGATATACAAAACAAGTTATTCGTTTGGCTAAATACGTTACCAAGGTACAACGATCGATCTATTATTAATCGTTATCAACTTATTTCAAAGGCTGTCTGATAAAGACGGCCTTTTTTGTTTGTACTCATTACTTATACAATAAATTCAAAAGTT
>CAIUSK010000177.1 GCA_903901805.1 uncultured Flavobacteriales bacterium | reverse complement strand
GGATTTATTTCTATAAACATGACACAAAAGTACAACTATGCTGCCTAAATACTTTTCATGTCAGAAATAATTATTTATCTCTTCTTTGGATAGCCTTCGTGTTTTAAAGGATACCTTATTTTGATACGTTTTAGAAAGTTTTTCTTCATTAACCGCTTCAGCAAACATGTTAGCATCGACAAAGGCATATTTACCACCAGGTAACGAAGCGAAAATCTCAGTTTTTGGTCCTAAATAAGGAATGTTATTCCAATTTGCGGGTAAAAAGTTCAATACAGTATTCCGGTCTGGAGAAACTACCACCAATTGAATTGGATTCTTAGAAAGCAGCATTTCACTCTCAAAATCAAAATGCATATCTAATTTAATTAATTGTTCTGCATTCGTTAATTTATCCACATTATATATTCCAAAACCATTGGCGCGAAATTGATTGAGTAATGCAGATTCAGCACGCAATCTTTCTTCCTCTTTTTTCGCTAAAACAAGAAATGCTTCATATTGCTTATTCAAGTCGGAAAACTCATCGTTTTTGGCTTGAAGCTCCTTTTTAGTTAAATCAGCGGGAACAGCAACAATTGAGCAGGTTTTATCAATAAAATTACCCAAGTAATCCTCTTTTGAAAAAGTCAACTTTATGGAAAACTCATTGGAACTATTGCTAATTTTTTTCATTGTAATATCCGTCCAGTCTACTCTAGCAATATCCGCCGTGGGAAAATTAACATCCTCCTGAATTAAATTCCATTTTACCCCTTTCCATGCTGCCATATGAGGGAAATTCTCTAAGTTGGAATTGAATTCAAATTGCAAATCTGATTTCTTTGATGCTTTTTTATTTTTGCGCTTTTTCTTTTCATCATCCAAAAGAAGTAGTTTTTGGTCACGGCGACTATTATTAACCGTTTGAAAAGTTCCTGCATTTAACCATTTCTTGTCCTTGTCTAATACCCATAATTTAAAATCGCTAGAAGGTCGAGATTTCGCTGCCAAATCAACTTGAACTTGTTTTCCTTCCCTCAATGAAAGTTCAGTTTCCCCTTGAAAAACTCGTATTTCAACCATCCCATTTGATTCTAGGAACAACCCTTGATTAGCTTCTGTTTGCATTGGAATTCCTGAAAGAAAAATTGACTTTGCATCATGTATCTCTCTGAATTTCAGCTTTACCTTTCCGGATATTAAATTTCCCTTGGCATCAACAATCGAGCTTTTAGGAATAACTACATGCGTACCCGTTGGTTGATGAAATTCAATGCCATTCAAAACATCAAATTCATATTGGGTAAATGCAATGGTTTTATCTAAGGGTTCATGAATTCCTGCAACTCGCGCTAGTGTCGGGGCTGTATTCGTCAGTTTGGCTGGATTCTTAGGGGTTTTTGTATTTATTTTAGTAAACTGATACAAAGCAAAACCGCATAATACGAACAAAGAGGTAACTAAAATTAATTCTTTGTGAAACTTATTTTTTTCTAGCGTTTTCATTTCTTGATGTTTTTAAT
>CAIUSK010000176.1 GCA_903901805.1 uncultured Flavobacteriales bacterium | reverse complement strand
TTTTCAGCGCGTAAGTTATCCAAAGAAACGATGTGTTCTGTACCCGGAATTAGTACATATTCTTTTTCGGTACTCGAATAATAACACTGCTGGCCATTTATCACTTTATAAAACTGGGTTTTTCCGAGTGATTGCATTTCCAATACCCATGCAGCCGGAACTTTACCACTATCCTGAATTATTTGAATCCCCTTATCCAAACCTATAACATCCCATGTTTCAAAAGGGCCTAGTTCCCAACCAAATCCAGCCTTTAGGCCATCATCTATGCGGTAAATTTCATCAGCGATTTCAGGGATACGCTTTGAAACGTAGGCAAACAACCCGCTAAATAATTTACGATAAAAATCTCCGGCTCTATCTTTCCCAGCAAACAATAATTGAGTTCGTTGCTTCAAATTATCTACGGACCGAGTAAGTTCTAGGGTTGGGAATTTTACCTTTTGAGCCGGTTTGTACTCCATGGTTTTTAAATCGAGCACGTGAATTTCGCTTTTGCCCTCAGATGTTTTTACTTTTTTATAAAATCCCTGATCGGTTTTTGACCCCAACCAATTGTTTGACATCATCTTGGAAATATATCCGGGTAATTCAAACAATTCGTTTTCCTCGTCATCTGGGCAATTTGTTTTCAATCCGTTTGCCACATGCACCAAGGTATCTAAACCCACTACATCACACGTTCTAAAAGTTGCGGATTTCGGCCTACCCAATACGGTACCTGATAATTTATCAACTTCTTCAACTGACAATCCCATTTCTTCGACTGTGTGAAATAAAGCCATAATGGAATAAACCCCTACTCGATTAGCAATAAAAGCAGGCGTATCTTTACACAAAACCGTCTTTTTTCCCAAAAAACGAGATCCAAAATCTAGCAAAAAGTCAACAATTTCGGGATTAGTTTCTGGTGAAGGAATGATTTCTAGTAGGTGAAGATAACGCGGGGGATTGAAAAAATGAGTTCCACAAAAGTGTGCTTTAAAATCCGCGGATCTACCTTCTAACATCAAATGAATGGGAATTCCTGATGTATTTGAAGAGATTATTGTTCCCTGTTTTCGAAACGCTTCCACCTTTTCGAACAATTGCTTTTTAATGTCCAATCGTTCTACTACCACTTCTATTATCCAATCACAAGAAACAATTTTTGCTAAATCATCTTCGAAGTTTCCAAGCTCAATCCGGCTTATAAATTCTTTTTTATAGATTGGTGAAGGATTGGATTTTATCGAAGAATCTAAAGAGACCTGAACAATTCTATTTCTTACCAACTTTGATTCTAGCGTCAATCCTTTAGCTATTTCTATTGAATTTAATTCTTTCGGAACAATATCTAACAATAAAACCTCACACCCAATGTTGGCAAAATGACACGCAATGCGTGACCCCATTATTCCCGAACCAAGTATCGCAACTTTTCTAATAAATCGATTCATATTATTTTTCATCTAAATTAACTACCTCATCAATCACTTGATCCAGAATATTCATGGTATTAAAAAATCCATCCAAATCTTTTGTGGGAATTCGTTGGTTTAATTTTTCGTTAAACTCAAGTAAAAAATCTTTTACTAAATTTCGTTTTAATAGTCCTTCTGGAGTTAAAAAAATAAACACTTTTCTTTTGTCTATTTGAGAAATAACTCTTTTTATCCAACCCTGATCTTCCATAGACTTTAACGTACGAGATAGAGACGTTGGTTCCATTCCCATTCGAGGTCCCAATGCTGTACTTGGTGTGCCCTCCTTGTCAATGTGCATTAAAATAAATCCAGCCGAGATGGTGAGTCCATGCGCAATTGCTCGCTGATTATATAAACGATAAACACGGTGCCACGCATGGCGTATTCTCCCATCAATTAACTCTTTCTTTTTCTGCTTCATCTAAGCAAATATACATATTATTATGCGCGCATAACATAAAATAAGTGTATTTTTGTTAGACTTGTAACTGAATATTGATAGTCACACCAGAAAATGAAACAAATTCGCGTAAACATTGTCGTAATCTTACTTGCTGTTTCTGTATTGTCTTTGTTTA
>CAIUSK010000175.1 GCA_903901805.1 uncultured Flavobacteriales bacterium | reverse complement strand
GTTATTATCTCTCCTTCCTGGGTTTTGATATACATAAAGAAAAAGGAAATATCGATTAAAGTTCCATGAATATCATATTCCTTATCCAAAATACTTATTTCCTGACCTAATTTCATGGGGTGATTAAAGAATAAAATCAAACTAGAGGTTACATTTGATAGAATAGACCATTGAGCGATAAATCCAACTCCAACTAGTGTAATTGTCGATGTAATAAAAACCATTAATTGTGAGCGATCGATATTCCATATTCCAGCTAAAAAGATTAAGCCAAACAATGAGATAAATAGATTGACTATTTTGTGGCTGATTCGTTTCCGCTCAACTCCAAAATCGAATTTGCTCAGAATTCTATTGATCGAATTACGAGCAATAACCTTGACTAAAATCAAGAATATCAAAACTAATGCAGTTTCAAAGATTTGAAGTTTGTAAATTTCTAGATTCATGGTTTATTTTTTAATATCATTTTTGCTTCATTCCAAAACACATCCATTTCTGTAAGACTCATATCTACCAAGTTACGGTTATTTTTTTGTGCCAAATCTTCCATGAGTTGAAATCGAGTTATAAACTTATTGTTCGTTTTTGCCAATGCATTTTCTGGTTGAACCTTTATGTACCGTGAGAGATTTACCAAGGAGAATAATACATCTCCAAATTCCTCCTCTATATGTTCTGATTTATTTTCAATCTCCTCTTTAAGTTCGTGCATTTCTTCAAATACTTTTGCCCAAACATCTTCAAGGTTGTCCCATTCAAAACCTATTCCTTTGACCTTTTCTTGAATTCTGGTTGCTTTTACTAATGCAGGCAAAGATTTCGGAACACCTTCCAATACCGACTTTTTCCCTTCTTTTAATTTTATTTTTTCCCAGTTTTTCTTTACTTCTTCTTCAGTTGAAGCCTTAACATCGCCGTAAATATGTGGGTGACGATGAATTAACTTGTCACATATACGATTTAAAACAGACTCAACGGTAAAATCGCCCGATTCTGTACCCAATTTACAATAGAAAACTAAATGAAGAAACAAATCACCTAATTCACCTTCCAATTCATGTTTATCATTGGCTGTAATTGCATCGGTCATTTCATACAATTCCTCGATTGTTAGTGGACGCAATGTCTCAAAGGTTTGTTTCATATCCCAAGGACATTTCGACCTCAAATCGTCCATCACATCAAGAAGTCTTTTAAAAGCTAATAATCTCGGTTCCATTGTTTCAAAATTACGCTAATTTCTTGCATTTTAATGTTTAAATTTGTTCAAATATACTTGAAAGCAAAAAATATTCTTTTGAAAATTTGTCATCAATACTCGTTATTCATGAAGTTCATTTTGATTCATTTACTATTGGTATGCCCGCATTTTCTTTTTTCACAAGAACAAAATTGGGGCTTTGAGGTGAGGCAAAAAGCGGGATTTTTAGCTGCTCATCGAGGCACTATTACTCATGTTCCTCAACGGATTGGATTGCCTTTTGAATTGGTGTGGTATTACAAACCTTCTGGAAATAAAAAATGGCATAAGACATACCGCCTACCTGAGCAGGGAATAACACTCTTTCATGGGTCAGTTGGTAATGATTCGATTTTAGGAAAGTTTACAGGACTTTATGGTTTTGTTCAAATACCTATTATTCGTCCTACCCCTCATTTTCGATTGGACTGGCAATTTGGAAGTGGCTTGGGATTTACACCAAAAATATATGATCCCATTACTAATCCGAAAAATATTGCAATAGGTTCGCACATAAACGGAATGATGTGTCTCGGAATATATTCCAAGTATTATTTCGGTAGGAATAAAGTATCGTTGGGGATTGATATAACTCATTTTAGTAATGGTTCCTTTAGTGTACCAAATTTGGGGATTAATATGCCTTATATTTCAGTTGGTTATGCAAGGGATATAGGGAAAATTAAACCGAATCAAAGATTAATTCCTCTTCAAGAAAAATATAACAAGTGGAATTTTGGCGCAACAGCTATTTTTGTTTTGAAAGAATCGTATGCAGACAATCCTAAAAAATACCCTGTTTATGGTTTAAATATGCATGCTCGAAAAGTTTTCCGACCCAAAGTTGGAATGGAAGTTTCTTTGGATTTGATTTCAAAACAGGCAATTAAGGCATACTTTCCTGAAATACCTAAAACACAGTGGGAAATCTTTCAAATGGGAGTTTTTGCAGCTTATTTGCTACCATTAGACCATTTTCATTTTGTGTTTGGTATGGGTGTTTATATCAAAGATAAGTTTGTTCCCGAAGATCCCGTTTATCATAAAATTGGAATGCGCTATCAATTTAATAATGGTTTAATTGCGCAATGGGTATTGAAAACACATTTTGGTAGAGCAGATTATTTAGAGGCGGGTATTGGGTATTCTTTACCAATTAAAAAACAGAAAAAGTAAATATGAAGTACTCTTTGTGGCTTTTATTATTGATTCCTTTTTTGTTCTCTTGCAAAAAAGCATCTGATCGTTCCTGTTGGAAAGGTGCAGGTGAGGTTACCGATACGTTAATTTCATTTACAACCTTCTCCAAGTTATATTTATACGAAAACATCGAATATGAATTGGTTCAGGATTCTTTAAATCAAATCGAACTGATTGGCGGACGGAATTTACTTCCACACATACAAGTCAATCAAACCAGTGATGGAACAATTGAAGTTAAGGATCTAAATAAATGCAGTTTCTTGCGTTATAATGCAACTCCGGTTAAGGTAATTATTCATTTCAAGAACTTGACATACTTGACATATCAGGGGACAAAGAAGCTGACGAATTCCGATACCTTGCGCTTATCAGATTTTCAGTTTTTCATGAAAGATGGTGGGGGAAGTATTGATTTAAAATTACATGTTTCAAACTCTTTATTGGGATATCATACGCATGGAGCAGGCGACTTTACTTTAGGTGGTTTTGCGCAAAAAGCAACTTTTAATATTATGACTTTAGGTAGGTGTGATACACGAAACTTGAAAATTGGTAGTGCAATCGCAATTGTTTCTAATGCCAATTCTCCTTGTTATGTCAATGCCAATTCCACGGCACTGAAAGCTGAAATTACTGGCCAAGGAAATGTATATTATACGGGGACTCCAAATTCGTTAATCACTTATTTAAATGGTTCAGGAAAGGTATTGCCTTATTGATTAAAAAATCATTTTGAAAAACTAAACTTTAATAAGCCGCTGAATTGCCTGGTAACATTCATCTGTGGGTAATCCAACCACATTCGTGTACGATCCGTTAATGCTTTTTATACCTACCAAACCAAACCAATCTTGAATGCCGTATGAGCCAGCCTTGTCAAAAGGCTTAAAATGGGTTATATAAAAGTCAATTTGTTCAGGTGATAACTGATTAAATTGAACCTCCGTATAACAGGAAATAGCTTCTGTTTTTCCATCAAATGATATAACAACTCCTGTATTTACGATATGTTTTTGACCTGAAAGTAAACGGAGTATTTCCTTCGCATTTTCTTCATCCACCGGTTTTCCCAATAGTTGATTTGAAAATACAACGGTAGTGTCAGCCGTTAACAATATTTTAGTATCTGTTTTTATTTTTTTTAACGCTTCCATTTTCTTGTTTGCGACAAATGAAGCAACTTGTATTGATGGTAAATCACTTGGATATGATTCGTCAATATCCAAGGAAATAATTTCCAATTGAAAGCCAAGTTCACTTAATAATTGCTTTCTACGAGGCGAACCAGACCCTAAAACAATGGAATTAGTTACCATACATCAAATAATTAAGGTAAACCTGAAAAGTGGTTAAGACACCAAACAACATGGAGATTTTAATTAAAAGTTGATTCCTTTTTAACTGATCCTTTGATGAAAATGTAAATAGGGCAATTCCTGCCAAATCTAAAAGGGATGCAATCATCCATCCAATTGAAGTCCAAAAAGTTAATCCGAATGATGCTAATTGATTATCAATAATAAAAAAGAAGTAAATCAATGGCGTGAAAAATAAGATTCCACTTACTAATACTTTAGTTCGTGCAAATCCTAGCGCCATTGGAATAGTTTTAGCATGAAGTAATCTGTCACCATCCACATCTTCCATATCTTTCACTATTTCACGAGCGAAATTTTGAATAAAAGCCATGATCGCCAGCACATAAATATAATTATAGTTCAAGATATTTGACCAAGTTTTTTCATTGAACGGAGTAAAAGGACTCCCAAAATTGTTTAATACTTCAAAGTAAATGATTACCAACATGGGGATCATTCCGGTTAATACTGCAACCACAAAATTCCCTACAAATACTTTTCGTTTAAAATGAAGGCTGTAAAACCAAAGTAGATTAATTGAAATAAGTTGAATAAAAACAATGGATGCAGATTTGAAATAAATGGAAAGACCAATGCCTAGGAGGAATGCAAAGCCATTTAATATCCAATGAAAAAGGATTGCTTTTCTTTTGTTAATTAACCTACCTACGATTAATTTCTCTGGTTTATTAACTCTGTCGGCCTTAATGTCAAAATAATCATTAATCACATTTCCACCCGCAGCAATAAGTATTGTAGATAAAACTAAAAGTCCAAATGCCAGCGGAACATCATTTACTTTTTGGAAGGAATTTGTTGCAAGAATAAAATACCGACAACCATACATCGTAAATGCAATAATTATCAGATTTAATGGTCGAACAAGTCGAAGGGTTGAAATCATGGCAATATTTTATATACGGTTCTTCTATTTTTTTGATGCGCAGTTTCTTTTTCTTTATCCGAACTCAGTTTATTTATTTCGTCATCAGAAATTAAAAGTTCCGTTTCACCATAGCCTTTATAGGATAATCTTTCCGATTTAATGCCCTGTTGAATTAAATAATCATAAACCACTTTTGCTCTTCGCGTTGATAATTCTAGGTTTTTAGCATCGTCATCACGTGTGTCAGTATGTCCACCAATCTCAATTTTCACCTTAGGATACTTTTGAAGGTATTCGATTAGATTAGCCAGTTCTACAAATGATTCCTTTTTTATATCTGCTTTATTTCGATCAAAAAATAAATTGGCTAAAACAATTTCTGATCCTGAGTTATTTGCTGGAACTAGTGGGATATCCATGTGCTTAATTTCTTGGTCTTCCGGAATTGTCATATTAAAATTAGCTGAAAAATAGGCGTATCCTTCATGCGTAACCTTCAATGCATATTCTTTATTTATTGGTAGTGACACCAAAAAATCACCCGTTTCAACATCTGCATAAGAAGTAATTACCACTTTTTGAGTTTGTAAATCAATAAGCTCAAATTTACCCCCTAATGGTTTTTTTGTCTTACTATCGTATACATTACCTTCAAAATAAAGCGTTTTTGTAGGACGGATGTCTTCCGGCAATTCAAAGTAATAAATATCTAAATCGCCATAACCACCTTTGCGGTTGGAAGCAAAAAAAGCGATATCTCCTTCCGGGGAAACCATCAACGAGTTTTCATTAAAGGAAGTATTTATGGGATATCCTAAATTACGTGGTTCGGACCAATTCCCATTTTCATCCATACGCGAAACAAATAAATCTGTGCCTCCCATTCCTATGTGCCCTTTTGATGCAAAATAAAGCGTTTTTCCATCCGGATGAATCAAAACCGATTCTTCAGCATACGGCGAATTAATAACATCGGGTAGGCGAGAGGCTTGGCTCCATGATCCATCGTCCAGTAATTTACTTACAAAAATATCTGCATTATCGGACGCTCCTTTGTTTTTGATTTCACGAATAAAGTAAAGTGTTTTTCCATCCGCAGATAACGAAGGCTGAGTCTCCCACAAGGATGTATTAATGTACCCGGGAATATTTACCGGATTC
>CAIUSK010000174.1 GCA_903901805.1 uncultured Flavobacteriales bacterium | reverse complement strand
TGTAATTACTTTAGAATCGGAAGCCTTCCAACAAATCGTTAGCAAATTGGAAGCAATAAGCACAACGCTTATTAAAAACAAAAAAACCACTCCTCTCTCTGACGTATGGATGGACAACCAAGATTTATGTGAGCTTCTTCACATTAGTAAAAGAACTTTACAGCACTATCGTGATTCTGGTAAAATACCATTTTCCCAAGTTGGTGCTAAGATTTACTATAAAGCTGGCGACATTGACGACTTTTTACATAGTCATTACTTAAAGCCAAGCACATAGTTCAAGCAGCATCTTTTCCTCATCATCATCATCCATTTTTCCATTATGCAAACAGCAGAAGTATTGCCCGAATCAATGTTTCCAAGATTTAGTTATTACCGTACCCCAATAACTAACGTCACTCCAGCAGATACCATTACAATTTTTGATGCTTATGTCTTTATAAAGGATATAAGATTTTTGAAGAACGTTAATGAATTGAAGGCCATTGAAGATAAAGTAGCAGCTAAGATTTACAAGAAAAATCATTTTGACTATGTTACTTTTTCAGGCACTTTTTCTACTCGTAAGGACTCAAATCTCATCGAGCATTCCAGTCTTATAACGATTGATTTAGACGATTTAGACAACCCTCAATCAATTAAGAGATTACTATTAGAGGATGAATTTTTAGAAACTGCCATGTTGTTTTTTTCTCCTTCTGGAAATGGTATTAAATGGATTGTGGAAATTGATCTTACAAAATACAGTCATGCCACTTACTTTGATGCAATTAGTAATTACTTAATGACTGCATACCGTTTGAAGGTAGATCCGTCAGGAAAAGATGTTTCTCGAGCTTGTTTTATTCCACACGACAAAGAATGCTTTATTCACGCAAAATATAATTTAGAAAATGAATATGAAAAATTTTGATATAGATAAGTGGAGCAAATATCCACAAGAAAACAATGTTATAAAATCCAATGATGGAATAACAAACTTCGTAAAAACCAAAGATGAATTAGAGTATCTAATTTCACAAATTGAAAACGACAAAAAGGACATTACTGGTTCCTACGATACGTGGTTGAAAATAGGATTTGCATTAGTAGACTTTTATGGAGAAGATGGAAGAAATTATTTTCAAAGAGTAAGTCAATTTCATCCAGAATATGATAGTAAAGTTTGTGATGACCAATTCGACAAATGTTTAGGTGGTAATGGTTCTGGAATAACAATTAAGTCTTTCTTTCATTTGTGTTTTCAGAACAATATTTTCGTACTACCGAAATCATCCACATCAGAATCAGCAATCAATCACATAACATCAAATCCAATTAATTCAACAAATAATCTTCACATAAAGTCATTAAATGATATGATTCTTAGAAGCAAAACAGAACCTGCCATTCCCTATTTATGGTCAGGCATAAAGATTGGCTCATTTGGTTTTATTTTTGGGCCACCAAAGGCAGGTAAAACAATCTTTTGTGAATGTCTCGCTATGGCTATTGCCACACAACAAGAATCCTTTTTTAATAAACCTATTCTCCAAGGAGCAAGAAGAGTATTGTTTATTTCAATGGAAGAGTTTTGGCAACAAAGAACAGAAAGAAACGAAAAACAACTTCAAGAATTACAAGCTGAAGTGGGAGATTATTTTCTAACCGTTGACGAGCATTTTCCAAGATTGATAAACAGCAAAGAGGATTGGGAACTACTGAAAGATCATATTATTCAAACAGATTCAGAAGTAGTTTTTATCGACAGTTTATCAAGATTATACTCAGGAAGTATAGAAGACAGCCAAATGGCCAAGGAGCTATTATTCAAGCTACGAGAACTAACCAATGAATTGAAAATAACGCTTATTATCATACACCATACACCAAAACAAATTGGCAGACCGCTCACAATTGATAGTCTTGCAGGTTCACGAATGTTGGCACAAGAGGCAGATTTTATGATTGGAATAAGTAAGTCATTGGAAGGTACAAGGTATATGAAAGAAGTTGCTTTTCGTTATGCTCCAGAGAATGATGAAACAGTAACAACTTTTCAAATAAACTCCAACACATGGATTCATCCATCATTTGAAGTTCCAGAACAATCTTTATTAAAGGAATCAGATGGCAGAAATGACTCTTCAAATAAGGATACGGTTCTTGACTACATCGAATCCTCATTAAATGCTAATTCTCAAATATTAATTAAAGCTTTAATGGAGTATTTTGTAGATACTCGCATAATGTCCAAACCGACTTTATATGCTTGTCTGCAAAAATTAACAACGGAAAGGAAAATCAAAAAAATCGCCAAAGGCGTGTATGCGTTAAGCCCAGAACAACCTTAACTACCTTTACTTTACTAACAATAGCTATTAGTAGTTAAGTAAGTTAATATAGTTAGAGTATTAAACCCATTAACTATTTAGCTTGACCAATCACTGTTTTATAGTGTATTTTTTGTACATTATTCATATATTTACCACTCACTGTTCATCATCATAATGAATCGAATCAAAGAAGTTCTCGAACAAAAGGGTATTAAACAAGTTTGGTTAGCAGACCAGTTAGGTAAG
>CAIUSK010000173.1 GCA_903901805.1 uncultured Flavobacteriales bacterium | reverse complement strand
TGGGTCAACTGCCGCTGGGACATTAGACGCGTTAAAAGAGGCATCCGGAGTTGGGTTTAAAAATGAAAAACCAGGTTCAAAGGTTATCGGATTTGGTGTAATTGGTGGATCATAATTTGACCCTGGAAAATAATTAAAGGGAACGCCAAAATCAAAATTGATAGAATCCAAATCAGGATCAACAGCATTCATGTTATATTGGTAGGGACTTCCCGCACAACTTACAAAATAAGGCTCTTGTAGAAACTGTGGTGAAGAATCAGTACAGCCTGAACCAGTAGCACTTGGAATCGCAAATATTTTAGCAGCTAAGGTAATCCCATAGGTTGAAGGATTAGAAATATTGGTCAATGCGCCGCTTCTTGAATAGTTTTCATAAGTAAAAATCCAACCCGCAGCCGGTGGAATTCCATTTAAGATAATCGGTAAACTCCGGTACAAAACACGCTCAATTGCCCCAATTCCATTTCCGCCCGCACTTCCAGACCCACATTGTAATTGGGCTGCAAATCCTGGCAATGCATTACACAAGGGAGAAACATCTTGTCGAGAAACAAACGGAAGAGTAATTGCAGTGACTGATGAATGATTCCATACGCGCAAATTTTCTGAAACGATGTTTACCTCAGCGCCATTACAATCGCGGTAAAAAGCTAACTCAAAAACATATGTATTTCCTCCAACACATTTATAGGTCAATTCACCGCCCATGGCATGAGAGGCTTTCAATTTTGAAGAAATCCCAAAAAGAAGAACGACAACTAGAAAATATTTCATCAATTTAATAACGATTGGAAACGCTTTCTATTTTAACGAAAATCAACGAATAAAGTTGCTATCCGGCACTCACAATCGTCATTTGCGACCAATCCAAATAAGTTTTCGCTAATAATTGAAGTTTTTCGGGGGTAATCTCATGAATTTTTTTGATATACCGATCATAAAATGAAATATCCAATCCAAAGGCTTGAACGCCCACATACAAATCGGTCATCGCATAAGGTCCATCCGCACTTTTAAGTAATTGGCCCAACAAGTAATTCCGTACCAAATCCAATTCTTCAGCGGGAATTAATTCATGCTGGATCTTTTCAATTTCAGCCCGAATTTCAGCTATTGCGGCATCCTTATGTTCTTTCCCCACTTCGGTTGCAATTAAGAAATATCCGGTTTCATTAAATTCAGAAAGCATGGATCCCACCCCATAAGTAAACCCTTTATCCTCTCTTAAATTACTCATCAATCTGCTACCAAAATAGTCCCCTAAAATCGTATTCAATATAGTAACATCAACAAAGTCATCGTTTTTACGATTAAATAAAATTCTTCCCACCCGAATAGCTGTTTGCAAAGCATCCTCTTTTTCAGTGTGAAACGATCCAGGAGTGTTTTGTAAGTTTTGGTTATACTCCAACGGAAGATTATTGACAAAAGGAATCAACATGTCTTCCATTGAAACGATTGTTTCTTCTTGAAAATCGCCAATCAGTACTACTTTAAATAATCCGGAGAGATAAAACGCTTTGTGAAAATCAATTATTTCCTGTCGCGTAATCGAATCATAATTATCTTCATTGATTAGTCTTCCGTATTGACTGTCTGCAAATAAGTTCTTTGAAAACTCTCTTTGAGCCAAAAAGCTTACCTTTTGCATATTAATTCGGAGTTTTTGTTTCCGGTCTTCTTTCAATTCTTGGATTTCTGATTCACTGAAATTCACCTCCGAAAGGCTTTGAGAAAAGATCGACAATAATTCCTTTAACTTATCATTCAGCCCATATAAACTGACAACAACAGATTCATGACCTAATGAAATATCATGGAAACCACCTAAATTGTCCAATTCAGTATGAATTTCCGTAGAGTTCATTTTTTCTGTACCGGATAATAATAATCCACTTACAAGGGAAGCCAAACCAATTTTTCCATTTGTACTACCGGCATTGAAATATAGCTCAACACGCGATGTGGCATTTGGAACTTGTTTCTGTACGAAAAATGGAACAGCAAATTCAGTTCGAATTTCAGGAGCAACAAAATCAATAGAATCAATTTGTTTCAAATCAGGAGTTTGTGATCTATCTACCATTATTTTGTGCTTTTGATTCGTAATACAGAACAATTTTTCTTCTTTAAAATACTTTTACCCAATACACTCATGTGTTTTGGCGTGATGGATTGATACACCAATGAATCCTCGTTTATTCCAGAAGCATCTCCTAATAATTCGAAATAGCATAAATTCATGGCACGATTCAATAATCCTTGGTCTTGAAATTCTCGAGCAGTCCGAATTTTAATATTCAATCTTTCTAGTTCAACCAAAGACATTTCATCAGAAACAAACTCATCAATAATTTTCCATATTTCTGAATCGACTTGCTCAAAAGAAACCCCATCATTGAGTTTACCTGAAATCATCAATAAACCATCGTCCAACGATCCCGTTATGTACGCCCCAATTTCTGAAACCAAGTTGAGTTCTTTTTTTAAACGAATGTATAAACGAGAAGACTTTTCACGACCCAAGGCATCAGAAATCATATCAGCTACGTAGTATTCCATTGTTTTTCTTGATGCCATTTTGAAGGCATAATAAAATGCATTGGCAGGAACATTTCGCTCTAGTACTAATTCCCGAAATTCATTTTGAACGGGTTCAGAAGGTAAAATACGCGCCGGTTTTAATTTTCCAGGAATAGAACCGAACCAATGTTCAATACGTTCTTTAATGAAGGATAATTCAAAGTTACCCGCTACACACAAAATTGCATTTCCCGGATGATAATATTTTTGGAAAAATGATTTCACATCTTCCATTTTTGCATCCTGAATGTGCTTAATGTCTTTACCGATAGTAGCCCATTTATACGGATGTTTTGTGTATGCCAACGGACGTAACTCAAGCCATACATCACCATACGGTTGATTCAAATAGCGTTGTTTAAATTCTTCTATCACTACCTGACGTTGAACTTCCAAACTTTTATCTGTAAAAGCCAAGGATAACATTCGATCGCTTTCCAACCACAACGCAGTATCTAAATTTTGAGCAGGAAGAACATCGTAATAATTAGTAATATCATTGCTCGTAAAAGCATTGCTTTCACCCCCTGCACGTTGCAAAGGCGCATCAAAATCAGGAATATTTATTGATCCACCAAACATAAGATGCTCAAACAAATGGGCAAAACCAGTTTTCTCTTCCGATTCATCTCGAGCACCAACATCATATAAGGTATTCACCACTGCCATTGGAGTTGTAACATCTTTATGGAAAATTACTTTTAAACCGTTATCTAACTCAAATCGTTCAAAATCAATCATTAAATGAAAATTTAGGGGAATTTTGTTCCAACTTTGCTTGGTTAAATTCAGTTATTATTTCTTTTACAACCTCTGAAGCAGGAAGAATGGAATCTATTATGCCAGCAATTTGACCAATTTCAAGTTCTCCTTCAATCAAATCACCCTCAAACATTCCCTTTTTAGCTCTTCCTCTACCAAGAAGTTGTTCTAATTCAGCAGTACTTGTTCCGTTGTTATAGGCTTGCTCCAATGTTTTATAAAATTCATTTTTCAGTAAGCGAACCGGTGTTAATTCTTTGAGCGTTAAAATAGTATCTCCTTCAGATGAATGGATAATTTTATTTTTAAAATTTTGGTGTGCACTTGACTCTGTTGTTGTCACAAAACGACTTCCAACCTGTACTCCATCAGCACCTAAATTCATAGCGGCCAGCATCCCACGACCTGTTCCAATTCCACCTGCAGCAATTAGCGGAATCGTTATTTCTTTTGCCACCATTGGGATTAGGCACATCGTAGTTGTTTCATCACGACCATTGTGACCCCCGGCTTCAAACCCCTCTGCCACAACAGCATCCACACCTGCTTCTTGAGCTTTTAAGGCAAATTTTACACTTGACACGACGTGAACTACAGTAATCCCATGAGATTTTAAGTGGTTTGTCCACGTTTTAGGGTTTCCTGCTGAAGTAAAAACAATGGGTACCTTATACTTAATTATTGTTTCAATGTGTTTTTCAATATCTGGATAGAGCATAGGTAAATTCACTGCAAATGGTTGATTTGTTGCATGTTGGCATTTTCGAATTTGCTCGTCCAATATTTCCGGGTACATGGAACCAGATCCTATAATACCTAAGCCACCCGCATTTGAAACCGCCGAAGCTAATTCCCAGCCTGAACACCAAATCATTCCAGCTTGAATGAGTGGATAACGTATTCCAAAAAGTTCGGTGATACGGTTTGTGTTTTTTGACATAAAAAAAATTAGGGACTACGAATTTACTCAAAAAATGGGCTGTAAAAAGAACCTAAAAATAAATCTGCAAAAAATGATACCCCCTTACATTTATTTGTCATACTCCGTACCTTTGTAGTATGAAAAAACTAATTGGGATTGGAGTGGTTTTACTGGTTTTTGTGCCTATTGCCTATTTTTTACTTCAAAATAAAACGAGCAAAAAAGCTCCCAAGGTATTGAATCCGATAGATTTAAACCCAGAAACAGTCGATCAAGACCTACTTCAGGTTGGGCAAGGACACACCATAGGTGCATTTTCTTTTCAAAACCAATTTGATAAGTGGATCGGTTTAAATGATGTGAAAGGAAAGGTATTTGTGGCGGAATATTTCTTTACCACTTGCCAAACGATTTGTCCCAAAATGAACGATCAAATGCAACGCGTTCAAGCAGCATTTAAAAATGAATCTCAGTTTTCCATCTTAAGTTTTACGGTAAATCCTGAAGTGGATACCATTGCACAACTGAAAAGATATGCCGATGAACATGGTGCAATGCCCGGAAAATGGCATTTTTTAACAGGGAATAAGGAGAAATTATATGAGTCAGCTCGAAAATCTTTTTTTCTCTTGAAGAAATCGGAGGTGGAGAATCAAGGAGATGTTGGTACTGATTTTATTCACACCAATAATTTTGTATTAATTGACAAACAACTCCGAATTCGAGGCTATTACGATGGAACAAATCCCAAGGAAGTAGATAAGCTCATGGAAGATGCTCGGTTGATTTTAGCTGAAGAATAGTGTAACGAAGAGTAGTTTTTTGCTTATCAGATAAACCTACATCGTATGAAACTACTTGCATTATTGCTGGGCATTGCCCTATCCAATTTCTATTTTGCGCACACAGATTCTCTTGCTTTTTCAGAAGAAACGATGGATTATTTTAAGGAAATTGCACTAAGAAAAACAAAAAACACCGTTATTTCTACCTGGAAAAAGGACATCACCGTATTTATCCATCCTGGTAACAAAGAGCCCGTTTTTTTAAAAACTGACCCTACTTTACAAAATGAATACAAGGAGTTAGAAAAAGAACTAGACCAGGTTCTAAATGAATTGAACAATCTCATTTCTACCATCCAATTGACTCGAGTAAATACGCTGGAAGAGGCAAACTTTGAAATCTACGTGGGTTCAGTTGAAGGATGCAGATTATTGGATGCAAGCACTCGCAATTCACTTACTAAAAACTGGGCGATACAACATTGTCAATTAAGCACAGACAATAAAGACATTACTCATGGTTTTGTCTTCTTGGATTTTTA
>CAIUSK010000172.1 GCA_903901805.1 uncultured Flavobacteriales bacterium | reverse complement strand
CCATATATTCGAGTAAGCTGTTTATTTTTCTCATCACCCCGCCAGTATGCTCCGGCAATAGCAGTTAATTTAACAGCCTTAATAAATCCGGTATCTGGAATATGAGGACCACGACATAAGTCAGTGAAATTTCCTTGTGTATAAAAAGTAATCGTACCATCTTCTAATTCTGACAGCAATTCCAGTTTGTATGGATCACCTTTTTCTTCAAAATAGGCAATTGCTTCTTTTTTAGAAATTTCTTTTCGAGAAAACTGAAGTTTTTGTTTTGCCAATTCTTTCATTTTGGCTTCGATCTTTTCTAGATCTTTTTCACTTATCGAATGATTTTCAAAATCAATATCGTAATAGAATCCATTTGCAACGGGCGGACCAATAGCCAATTTAATTCCAGGAAAGAAAAACTCCAATGCTTCAGCCATTAAATGCGCGGATGAATGCCACATAGTTGATTTACCTTCTTGGTCGTTCCAAGTCAATAATTGCAGGGTTGAATCTGATTCAATTAATCGATTTGAATCAATTACCACATCATTCACTTTTGCAGCGAGGACATTTCTTGCTAATCCTTCGGAAATACTTTTGGCAACATCAAATGAAGAAATAGGGTGCTCATATTGACGAACTGAACCATCGGGCAATGTAATATTAATCATAAACTCAAATTGAATGGATGCAAAGATAACGAAAGGATAGGTTTATCCAATTATCTAAAACAAAAAAAGGAAGCAATGCTTCCTTCTCAATGTAGTAGAGTAACAGTAATTATTTAGAAATCTTAGATTCAAGTAGTTCGTTGTATTTTTCCAACATACGTAAATACTTGTTTTTCCAATAATCAACTGATTGAGTATCTCCGGTAATAGAACCAGATTCCTCCAGATTTGTAATAGCCGCAAAATTTCTATAACGCTTCAGTTCAACAATATCCTCTGAAAAGTCATGATGGATAATCTTGCCGATTTCCAAAATGTAATCAATGGATAAGTTGGGGTTCTCAAAAGCATTGTAGATCCACCTACGACTTCTACTTAATTTTTTGGTCAGTTTAGTTAGTGGTATCCCACTCTCCCTAACCGCTTTTTCTAAAATTTCTCCTTTATGCTGCATGATACAAAATTGAAAGTTTTGGTGTGAATAATAATAACCTTTAAATAGTTTATTGTGTAAAATAAATTAAAATTTATTGAAAATCGGCAGCTTACTTGAAAATATACAATTTATTTATTTATTTGACATTCATTAGACTTCCAAGGATACAACTGCATTAATATTTCAGTGCTTTATGACTAAAAATTATGCGTAAAATTTACATATATTCCTTTTTAGGAATAATTAAACAAACCCTCTAAATATATAACAAATAAGAAATCACACTTTCTTTTCTTGACAAATCTCAACCAACAAACCTTCAGTTGATTTAGGATGTAGAAAAGCAATCATTTTGTTATCTGCGCCTTGTTTTGCGGACTGATGAATGAGTTCAAATCCTTCCTTTTTAAGGCGAGCTATCTCGGATTCAATATCATCCACATCAAAAGCAACATGATGAAATCCTTGACCTTTTTTTACCAAAAATTTTGCAATGGGGCTATCAGGATGAGTTGCTTCCAATAATTCTATTTTACTCTCCCCTACATGAATAAATGCTGTTTTAACAAACTCAGACTCTACAATTTCCGTCTTGTAACAAGATTTTCCAAGAAGCGACTCATATATTGCTAGAGACTTTTCAATGCTTTCCACTGCAATTCCCAGATGCTCAATTTTTCGAAACATATTAATTTTTTATAAATTTTTCTGTGGTGTTATCAAAATTCAAATAGTACAATCCATTTACTAGTTTACGACAATCTACTTTAGCCCCTTTTCCACTTTTCAAAATATTCCCGTAAGCATCAAACACTTCATAATACGTCTCTACATCAACTCCATTTGATTTCATACTTATGAAGTCTTTTACCTTGGTTGGGCTCTTTGATACTTTTCCAATAGCGGAAACAAAGAACACTGACTTTGAGGAACGCTTTTTTAAGGTATTATCAACTTGTGAAACACGTACCTCGTTTTTCCCGGAATGAGGAGTTAATGCAAACGAATAAGAATTCAAACCTGCATCACCCTCACCCTGGACTTCGCCCACAGCAACCCATTTATCCCATTTATATTGTTCGATAATAAAATTTAACTTACCAGCTTCACCTGATGTGG
>CAIUSK010000171.1 GCA_903901805.1 uncultured Flavobacteriales bacterium | reverse complement strand
GTATCAAGTTCAGTTAATTGCTATTAAAAATGAGGATTCAAAAACGTTAAAATTTGATGAGATAAAAATGCTTCAAGAACTGGAAAATCAATTGAATAAAGAAGTTTTTCAAAAGAACAAAATTGATTTAGTAATTTGCGATTCAAGGTTCAAGGTATTAAACAATTTAAATTATTAACTTTTTTCTTCGCGAGACGTACTTTCTTCAACGTTTTATCGTTTGTGTAATATGAAATTTAGGTTCTACATTCAAGTATTGGCGTTTTTTATTTCTTATTCGTCCTTTTCTCAAGGTTCGTTTCAACAGAATTTCTACTCATTATCTGAACTAGGACCAACCGTAGGGTATATGTACTACTTGGGTGATTTGAACCCTTCTAAGCAATTTTACAATCCGAATTTAGCCATAGGACTAATGTATCGTTACAATGTTAATGCCCGATTAGCTTATAGATTCAATATAACTTCAGGTTCCGTAGAGGCCTCGGATAAAGATGCTCAGAATGATTTGTTGTTGAATAGAAATTTGAGTTTTTCAAGTGCTATTCAAGAGATTACGGGTGGTATTGAATTCCATTATCACAAATATCAAATGGGAAACAAGAAATATCGAGCAACAACGTACATGATTTTTCAAGCTGGTTTGTTTCATTTTAATCCGAAAAGAGAATATAATGGCGAAGAAGTAGAGCTCCAACCATTAGGCACCGAGGGTCAAGGAACTCCTTATGGTAAGAAAAGAAAATATAGTCGATACCAGGTATGTTTTCCAATTGGACTTGGCGCCAAAATTTCATTGGGTAAAGTGGCAAATTTAAATTTTGATATCGCCCTTAGAAAAACTTTTACGGATTATTTAGATGATGTTGGAGCTAATTATAGTGTTGATCCTGCAGCATTCAGTAATTTAAATGAAACAACTGCTTTGGAGTTATCAAATACAAGTATAGATAATTCACGTTTTAGTCGTCGAGGTAATAAATCTACCGATGATTGGTATGTCTATTATAGTGCATCAATAACTTTTCGACTAGGAAAAACAAATAAATGTGCTGAGCCAAGGTAATATTCTCCAACTTTCTACCTTATAATTTGTTCAATACTTGTAATTTCACAAACTAAATCATTTCAAGTATGAAAATCGGTGTTTTGTTGATTCAATTAGGTACTCCAGATAATGCAACGGTTGGAGCTGTTCGGCGTTATTTGTCAGAGTTTTTAAATGATCCACGTGTTATAGATATCCCTTGGTTAGCGCGAAAAATTCTTGTCAATGGCATTATTGTTCCTTTCCGTGCTCCAAAATCAACTAAGATTTATAAAGAACTTTGGCACCTGAATAATGGTGTTTCTCCTTTATTGACTCATACTGAAAATGTACAAAAACTTTTACAACAAAGGTTTGAAGGAGCAGATGTTACTGTTGAAATGGCAATGCGTTACCAAAATCCTTCTATGGATAAAGTTTTGGAGCGTATGCATCAAGCCAATTACGATAAAATAATCATTCTACCTTTATTTCCGCAATACGCCAGTGCATCAACCGGATCAGCAGTTGAAAAAGCAATGAATATCATCAAGAAATGGTGGGTTATTCCGGATGTTTCGATTGTCACGCAATTTTATTCGAATGAAGGATATATAGATTCAATTGTGGATAATGCATCAAAGTTTGACTTTACGGAGTTTGATCATATTCTTTTTTCTTATCATGGATTACCCGAAAGGCAAGTAGATAAAGTATATGAAGCAACAGATTTTTGTGGTGATCAACCGTGTGAAACTGAGTTAAATGAGAAGAATAAATTTTGTTATAAAGCAACAAGTTATGCAACAACAAGACTAATTGCGGAAAAATTAAATCTGAAAGAAACTGATTATACGGTATGTTTTCAATCGCGCTTAGATAAAAAATGGCTGACTCCTTTCTCTGATAAAGTTGTTGAAGAATGGGCGAAAAAAGGTGCAAAGAAATTATTGGTTTTTAGCCCCGCTTTTGTGGCAGATTGTTTGGAAACAATTATTGAAATTGGATCTGAATATCAAGAGATATTTGAAGAAGGGGGCGGTGAAAAGGTGCAATTAGTACCAAGTAGTAATTCGCATCCTCGATTTATTGATGGATTAGAAGAGCTTATTCGTCAACGAATTTAAATGTGTCGCTTGTAGGTTGATTACTCCATTTTTTCTATCTTTGAGAATATGAATATTCAACTATTAATAAATCAGATTGAAGAAGAGTTCGAAGAAGTGATGCCAGGAACGATAAAACCTGAAACTTCTTTTCGAGAAATGGACGGATGGAGTAGCATGCATGCTTTGATTTTAATTGCTTTAATAGATAATGAATATGATATTTTGTTAACGGGAGCAGAATTAAAAAATGCGCAAACCGTTCAAGATTTATATACTATAATTCAGTCTAAATAAGGTGGGTTTCCTTGCCGTTAAAAATACTGCAATTAGGGCTATTTATACCTCAGTTCCAAAACAAAAAGTTTTTACAAAGGATTATGAATGGGTCACTATTGCAGAAAGAGATTTATTTGCAAAAACAACTGGAATCATAGAGCGTAGGGTAGCCTCATCAACCACAACATGTTCTGATTTGTGTTTTCAAGCAGCAGATGAATTATTGAACGATTTAAATTGCCGTGATCAAATTGATTTAATTCTTTTTGTTTCTCAATCACCCGATTATTTTCTTCCGTCTACAGCGGTAATTCTTCAAGATAAATTAGGTTTATCAAAAAATACAGTTGCTTTTGATATCAATTTGGGTTGTTCCGGATATGTTTATGGTTTAACAGTGATTGGACAGTTTTTACAAAATGGTAATTTTAGAAAAGCTCTATTATTGTGCGGTGACAAATCAACAATTTCAACAAATTATCAAGATAAAAGCACTTTTCCATTGTTTGGAGATGCGGGCAGTGCAACGCTATTGGAATTTGATAAATCCGCTGACGAGTGGTTTGCCCATTTGGCAAGTGATGGATCAGGAAAGGATTCAATTATTATTGAGCATGGCCATTCTCGTCATCCTTATGGTTCTGTTTCTGATGAATACATAGAATATGAACCAGGTGTAATTCGAACAAAAAAACATTTGGCATTGAATGGAATGGATGTATTTAATTTCGCACTGAAAGAAGTCGCTCCGTCAATTAAACTAATGCTTGAGAATTTTGAAATAAATATTGATGATATTGACTACTTTGTTTTGCATCAAGCAAATAAGTTGATCAATGAAAGTGTTCGGAAAAAATTAAAAGTTGCACCGGAAAAAGTTCCCTATTCAATTCAAAATTTCGGAAATACAAGTTCTGCATCAATTCCTTTGACAATTTGTACCTGCTTAAAAGAGAAAATTGAATCGGATCAATTAACTTTATTATTGGCTGGATTTGGTGTTGGTTTTTCTTGGGGATCAGTTGTCTTAAAAACATCCGAAATTCATACAAAAATAGTAGAACATGATTGATTTAACGAGTAAAACCATTTTGGTAACCGGCGCCTCTTCAGGTATTGGTCAATCCACTGCCATATTATGCGACTCTCTTGGTGCTTCTGTAATTATTTCTGGAAGAAATGAGGAAAGATTGATTGGGACATTATCCCAAATGAGCGAACGAACTCAAATGGTCATTGCGGACTTAACGGACGACATAGGAATATCGAAATTAGTGGATGCTGTTCCGAAAATTGATGGGTTATTTCATGGAGTTGGAATGATTCAACCTTATCCAATAAAATTCATTAAGCGGAAAAATATTGAAGAATTACTGAATACGAATTTAACAAGTGCCATTTTATTGACTTCCAATCTTCTGAAAAATAAAAAAGTATCAAATTCATCTTCTTTTGTATTTATTTCTTCAGTATCTGCAAATCATCCGTATATGGGAGGGGCACTTTATTCCACTTCAAAAGCTGCGCTTGAAGCATTTACTCGTTCAGTTGCATTAGAACATGCCAATCAAAAAATAAGAGCAAACATTCTGGCACCAGCACTCGTTCAAACAGATATGTTTAATAAAACCAAGGAAGCATATTCGGAGGATGAATTTCAACAAATTATCAATCAATATCCATTGGGAATTGGTCAGCCTTTAGATGTTGCCCGAGCAGCGGTTTTTCTTTTAAGCGAAGCCTCAAGTTGGATAACAGGAACAACCTTGCAAATGGATGGTGGGTTACTGTTGAATAGTAAACGCTAAATAGGGTCTGCTGAAAAATTCGAACCTTTTGATGTAGAATGACAATTGTCATTAATTTACATTTCAAGTGAACGGTTATAACCTGAATTCGATAATTAAAACAAAGTCAAAATTAATTTAAAGACGACTTTTCAGTAGATCCTAACTATTTCAGCATCCAACTTCCTCCAACGCTGGCAACATTGGTTAAATTCAAATAATCGGTATAGGTTGAACTCGTGATTCCGCCAGTTGGACAAAAAACTACGGATGGAAATAATTGTCCGTATGCCTTCAAAGCCTCTATCCCGCCCGATAAATGTGCTGGGAAAAACTTCAGAAAATAGCAATTCCATTCAACAGCTTGCATAATTTCGCTCACAGTGGAAACTCCAGGAATATAGGGTATACCACACGTTGAAAGTTCATGAGCCAGTTTTTCAGTAAGACCCGGTGAAACAATGAAATCAACATTCAATGCATGTACTTGTTCAATCTGATTAGGGCGGATAATAGTGCCAACTCCAACTTTAAAGTTGGGTATATCCATTTTTTTTAATTCTTCAATCGCTGTTAACGCGTAATCTGTGCGCAAGGTAATTTCAATACATGATATTGATGCTTCTTGAATTTTTTCTAATTGAGCTAATAAATCATCGTGATTTTTAACGGTTGCAACCGGTATTACTTTATTGGATAACAAAATATCCTCAATTCCATTTTGAATCATTGTTTATAATATAAATGACGCTCCTTCTTCACTTGAAGAAATAGCAGTTCGTAGATTAGAAAATAGCTCGCGTCCAAAACCTTGTGTTTTAACAATTTTCGTAACAGGTTCTCTCAATTCAAAGTCCTGCGTCAAACAAATCAAAGTACCGTTTATAGCATCTAATTTCAATAAATCACCAGATTTAATTTTAGCAATTGGTCCTCCTTCGGAAGCTTCAGGTGTTAAGTGAATAGCTGCAGGAACTTTTCCAGATGCACCAGACATTCGGCCATCAGTTACGAGCGCAACTTTGAATCCTCTTTTTTGCAATATTGTTAACGTTGGAGTTAGCTGATGTAGTTCGGGCATACCATTTTGTTTAGGGCCTTGAAAAGGTATAACGGCAATGAAATCCTTATCAAGTTCTCCATTTTTAAATGCTGAAATAAGATCAATTTGTTCATTAAACACAATGGCAGGTGCCTCAATAATAAGGTTTTCTTCAGATACTGCAGCCGTTTTGATTACGGATCTACCTAAATTACCGGTAATTATTTTTATCCCACCGTTTGCTGAAAATGGATCATTTGCCGATCGAATGATAGAATTATTTAAGCTCTCTTTAGCTCCATCCTCCCAAACTAATTGATGTTCTTTGATTTTCGCTTCTTTTGTAAAGGTGCGCATGTTGTCACCGAGTATAGTTCGCACATCTTCATGCATTAATCCACTGTCTAGCAGAGTCCTAATTACATAACCCATTCCTCCTGCTGCATGAAAATGGTTCACGTCCGCAGCACCATTAGGATACATGCGCGTTAGTAACGGAATTACATCAGAAAGGTCTGACATGTCTTCCCAGTTAATTAGAATCCCAGCGGCTTTTGCAATGGCAATTAAATGTATTGTATGATTGGTTGAGCCTCCCGTAGCTAAAAGTCCAATAATTCCGTTAACAATCGTTTTTTCGTCGATAATACTTGCAATTGAATATTCAAAACCAAGCTGTGCATTTTTTATAGCTACTTTAACGGCCTCTTCATTCAATAAATCCCTCAGTTCAGTCCCTGGATTCACAAAACTTGAACTTGGCAGCTGAAGGCCCATCATCTCCATCAACATTTGATTACTATTGGCCGTGCCATAAAATGTACAGGTGCCAGGGGAATGGTAGGAATCAGATTCGCCTTTTAATAATTCTGCTCTTCCGATTTTTCCTTCGGCAAATTCTTGTCTAATCCGTGCCTTCTCTTCATTGGTTATTCCACTCGGCATTGGTCCACCCGGTATAAAAATAGCCGGTAAATGTCCAAAGCGTAAAGCACCAATTAATAATCCGGGAACGATTTTGTCACAAATACCTAAATATAATCCTGCATCAAACATGTTGTGTGAAAGACCAACTGCTGTGGAAAGGGCTATTACATCTCTGCTAAATAAGGATAATTCCATGCCCATTTGTCCTTGAGTTACACCATCGCACATTGCAGGAACACCACCTGCCACTTGGGCAACAGCACCTTGTTTTTCTGCGTATTTGCGTAATTCCTGAGGGTAGTTTTCATACGTTTTATGGGCTGATAACATGTCATTATAGGCCGTGATTATTCCTAGGTTTGGTACACTATTTTCGGTGAGTTTTTCTTTTTCAGAAGGAGAGCATCCAGCAAAAGCGTGGGCTAGATTTCCACAATGCATGCTTTTACGAGAGACCCCAACTTCAAAAGCTTCCTTCATATCTGAAAGGTAGTTCAAACGTGTTTTTTTACTTCTAAGTATGATTCTATTTGTAACTTCAATTATTCGATTATTCATAATTCTTTTTCTGTATAATAAATTTCTTTTAACCGAGGAATGAAGTGACCAATTGGTAATTTCAATTCATCCGCTGTCTCCAAAACCAATTTCTTTTTTAACCCCGTAATCATTAAATAACAGTTTTTAGCTGTATTTAAGAGTGTCGGAGAGCATGAAATTCGTTGAACAGGTTCTTTAGGGGCGTCTGTTGAAACAATAATATCAGTTGTTTCAAACGACAATTCCGAGTTTAAGTCAAATGGGAATATAGAGGCTGTATGTCCATCTTTTCCCATGCCTAGCAATACAACATCTGGATTTCTAAATATAGAATATGCTTTTTGAACTTCTAGGAGGTTTTCCAATCGATCCTTTAGATCAAAAATCATCGGTATAAAAACACTTTCTTTTGCCTTATTATTGAAAAGCGTTGATATAAGTAACTTTTCATTTGAAAAATCACTTGTATTCGAAACAAATCGTTCATCAACTAACCC
The DNA here is from genome assembly GCA_903901805.1 of uncultured Flavobacteriales bacterium. Classification (GTDB taxonomy): domain Bacteria; phylum Bacteroidota; class Bacteroidia; order Flavobacteriales_D; family Crocinitomicaceae; genus UBA952. Next base: position 3,008 of record CAIUSK010000171.1, on the reverse strand, counting down.
AACTGTAATTTTTGACCAATCGATTAATTGATTACTTAATAACTCATACAATCCCAAAGGCGTTGAGCCGCCAGAAAGTAATAATGTAGCACTATTTTTTTCTTTTAGAGCAACAGAAAGATCATTAATTAGTTGATCACAAAGTGCTTTCTCGAGTTCCTTTTTCGATTCAAAAGTTTTCATTATTCACGCCATGATTTTGTAATCCAAGAACAATCATCGTCCAAAACATCATCTCCGGGTCCCCATGTACCTGCTTCATAAAGGATATTTGGCTGATTTGTTGCTTTCCAATTACTAGTTATTGATTCAATCCATGTCCAAGCAACCTGTAACTCATCCTGACTCATGAAAAGAGTTTGGTTTCCTCGTATAACGTCAATAATTAAACGTTCATAGGCCTCAGGAAATCGCTCCTTAAATGAATCGATGTAATCTAATTTCAATGCAATAGGTTTATAACGATAACCACCAGGCCCGGGTATCTTTGTCATTTGAATAAGTTCGATGCGTTCTTCAGGTTGCAATCGTATGATTAACTTATTATTGTTTAGCTTTTCTTTTGAAGGAAATATATTGTGACGGACTTCTTTAAAATTAATTACGATTTCGGAATATTTTTTTACCATCCGTTTACCTGTACGCAAATAAAAAGGAACGTCTTTCCATCTCCAATTGTCAATGTAGGTTTTAATGGCAACGAATGTTTCGGTTTTTGATCCAAATTTCTCAATGTCTTCTAAATAGGATTGTACTTCTTCTTCTTGAATCTTGCCTCGGGTATATTGTCCTTTAACGGTGTCTTGTTGAACGGTTTTCCTTGTTATGGGTCTTAAAGCTCGCAAAACTTTTAATTTCTCAATGCGCACTTCATCAGCACCTAATTCATGAGGGGGTTCCATCGCAACCAAACACAGTAGTTGTAATAAATGATTTTGAACCATATCCAACAATGCCCCACTATTATCGTAATATGCAGCCCTCTTTTCAACACCAAGAGTTTCTGCAACCGTAATTTGTATATTATCAATATGTTCTGAATCCCATGCGCGCTCAAATAAATTATTGGCAAACCGAAGAACCATTAGATTTTGTACTGTTTCCTTACCTAAATAATGATCTATTCTATATATCTGATGATCATCAAATGCTTGGGTAATCTCTTTATTTATTTCATAAGAAGACTCTAAACTGTATCCAAGAGGTTTTTCCAAAACAACTTTACTGGACTCTCGAATTAAACCAACTTTTTTCAAAGTTTTTGCAATTGGCCCGAATGCGGTTGATGGTGTCGAAAAATAATAGATGTTTTGATATTCTGAAAAACCAGTTAAATAATCAACAAGTTCTGAAAAATTCTCAGGTGATGCGTCTACTATTTGAATTAATTTAACCTTTTCTGCAAACGTATGAATGTCTTGTGTTGAAGTTTCCTTTTCCTTACTCTCATTTAGAAAATGAACTAACTGTGAATTGAAATTTAGTTCATTTGGATTTCGTCGAGTTATCGAAACAATATTATAGGGGCACAAGAATTGTCCATCTTGATCCCTGTGAAATAGAGCAGGATAAATTTTACGAAAAGCCAAATCGCCGTCACCTCCAAAAACGATTATATTAAACGGTTGAAATACCTCTGTATGTTTCATTTTTTTACCCATTTTCAAGTCTTTGTGTCAAATATACACTAACTAAATTAGAATATCAAGTTTTTGTAGTATTTTTCAATGTCCTGTTTATAAATCAATGCGCGTAGTACTGTTTAGGCGAAACAAACATAGTCAAAACATCAATTTGCAACAATTAATAAGCTGTTTCATTGCATGAAAGTTCTCCATTGATTGAATCTTATCTGAATAGTTCTAAGTATTAGTTCTTGCTGTTTCCTGGCGGATTGATTCAAAGTAGCTCGAGTTTTTATATCTGAAAATAATGTTAATGAAAAGTAATTTGAGTTATTTTAGTTTGAACTAACGCAAAATTACTCGATTGTATAAATCATTAATTGATTTGTCAAAAAATCATAAAATCGAACACTTTATTCGATTTATTGTTTAGTTTTAAAAAAAAAATACAAACATCATGGGAAGACCAGCTACCAAACCAGCAAGATTACGAGACGGATTTTATATCGAGGTTAAATCAGTTGGGAGTGGTTCTATTTACGTTAGAAGAGACACGAAGGAACAGATGATTATAGCAGCTGAAGATTATGCTAGATCCAAAGATGTTACTGTTTTAGGGGAAATGCGGAATGATAAATGGATTGCGGACTAATTAATGAAACCTTTCACTAAAGGAGACTCCTCATATTATTTTATATATTGGTTAACGGTCATATTTACACTGTTGTTTTTGGTGCCAATATTTTTATTATTAAATCAAATTGTTCTTGCTAAATTATTTGGGTTTTCTTCTCTTATAATTGTTTCATTGGCTTTACTCTTTTGGAAGAGCGTCTCACGAAAGCGCAATCAAGTAAAAAATCGAATTGTTCTTAATGCAAATGATCGTTTTTGGTTGCAGAAAAACATTTCATTTTATAACAAGCTAACATCAGAAGACCGACAGGTTATCGAAAACAGAATTGGATTATTCCTTGTTCAAACTGAAGTAACATCTAAAATTGATGATAAGTATCAGTTAATCTATTTGGCTGTATTTGATCTTATAGTTTATTGGGAAGATCTACAAGTAAATATTTATCGAAAAAAAATTGATTTGCTACTCACGGAAGATCTTATTTTTGAAAGAAACGAATTAGGTTTTGTGGTTTCTTTGAGATATATAACGAACCTCTTTACAAGTCTAGAAACTAAACTCACCTCAACTGCTACCATATCTGAAATAAATAGAATAGTAAATAATTAAAAAGGGTAATAGATTAAAGTGCTTGAAAACAGTAGTTTAAATTTTAATTTTATTTTTTTTTATTTTTTTTCACGAAAAGTCATTGTCAATTAAAAAAGCCTACGTATCTTTGCACCCCGCAAATGAGTGGAAAGTGT
>CAIUSK010000170.1 GCA_903901805.1 uncultured Flavobacteriales bacterium | reverse complement strand
CCAATCAACGTGTGTGAGGAGGAAGAGGGTATGCCTAGCCACCAAGTTAATAAATTCCAAAACGTTGCGGCAAGTAGGCCGGCTAAAATCACCCACAAATCAATTGCATTATTATTTACTGTTTTGGCAACGGTATTTCCAACACTCATATCAAAAACCCAAAAAGCAATAATATTAAAAACTGCGGCCCAAATTACAGCTTGGAAAGGTGTTAAAACTTTTGTTGAAACAACGGTAGCAATAGAGTTTGCGGCATCATGAAATCCATTTACCAAATCAAACAAAAGTGCGATTACAATAACTACAATTAGTAGAGTAAACATAATGTTAAGAATTAAATTGAATTATGCGTATTTCACAACGATTGATTCGATTACATTTCCTGCATCTTCACATTTGTCGGTTGTAATCTCAAGAATTTGGTAAATCTCTCTTCGTTTAATCAATTCTTTAGCATCTACGTCAGAATCAAATAACTTTTCGATACACGAATCAAAGATTTCATCTGCGTGATTTTCAATACTATTAATTTTAATAACACACTCAACAATTTTATGCGTGTTTTTTAAATTTCGAATTTCGATTACTGCGCTTTGTACGGCCAATACAGCCTCTAATATTGCTTGAGCTGATTTCTGAATACCATCATCAGAAAGCGGATCGATACGATAAAAATTAATTTTTTTACCCGCAGCGTATATATAATCAGCTATATCATCTAATGCAGATGCTAAACTGTGAACATCTTCGCGGTCAAATGGTGTTATGAAATTTCTTCCTAACTCAATAAAAATATGGTGTGTAATTTCATCGTTTTTATGTTCGATGTCTTCCATTTCTTTTATAATAACAGCTCTTTTGTTGAAGTCGGGCTCTTGAACAACCTGAATTAACTGACGAGCAATCAAAACTAGGTTAACAGCTGCTTCTTCAAATAATGAGTAGAAAACCTTATCTTTCGGTAAAAAGTACTTTAAAAATCCACCTGCCATAATTTCTATTTTTTAACAAATGTATGACCTAGTTTTAAATTGAACTACTTTTCTTTATTTGTTAACGTAAAATTAACCTTGGGAGTAATAAGATATTTTATTCGATGCGGATATAATGCATAATTTGATAAGAGGCATCATGCGCATCATCTTTATCCTGTTTCGTTACCAAATTTTGCTGCCATTGTGTTGTATCGAATTCAGGGAAAAAAGTATCTGCACCGTAGGATTTATCAATATAGGTAATGAACATTTCATCAATCAGCCCTGAATCAAGTGCCATTTTGTATATTTCTCCGCCACCAATGATGAAAACAGTTCTATCGTTTTCTTCTTTGAAAAATTCCAAACAATCCGTTAAAGAAGTAAAAACCTTACATCCGGGGGCCTGAAAATCAGGGTTTCTAGTTAAAACCACATTTAGCCGATTAGGTAATGGCCGAAATCTTTCAGGAATGGAATCATAATTTTTTCGACCCATTACAACAATTTGATTTTGTGTGGTTTCTTTGAAAAACTTCATATCATTAGGCAAATGCCACATGAGGTCATTGTCCTTTCCAATTCCACGATTAGCATCAATAGCTACGATTAGCGCTGTTTTCATGGGTTAAATGGCTACTGCCGCTTTGATGTGTGGATGGGGATCGTAATTGACTAATTCAAAATCTTCGTATTTGAAATCAAAAAGATCTTTTATTTCCGGGTTGATTTTCAGTTGCGGAAGCGGCCTGAAATCTCTCGTTAATTGCAATTTTGCTTGTTCTAAATGATTGGAATACAAATGAGCATCACCTAAAGTATGCACAAAATCACCCGGTTTTAATCCGCAAACTTGAGCCATCATCATCGTCAATAAGGCATAGGAAGCAATGTTAAACGGCACGCCCAAGAAAGTGTCTGCGCTTCGTTGATACAATTGACAACTCAATTTACCATCGGCAACATAAAACTGAAAGAAAGCATGACAAGGAGGAAGAGCCATTTTGTCAATTTCGCCCACATTCCATGCTGAAACGATTATGCGGCGTGAATCTGGATTGTTTTTTATTTGATCTAAGACCTGAGTAATTTGGTCGATATGTCTTCCATCGGCAGCCGGCCAACTTCTCCATTGAGAGCCATAAACGGGGCCTAAATTCCCTTCTGCATCTGCCCACTCATCCCAAATAGAAACATTGTTTTCCTTCAAATACTGAATATTTGTGTCGCCTTTCAAAAACCACAATAGTTCATGAATTATTGAACGTAAATGCAATTTTTTTGTTGTTAAACAAGGAAATCCTTCGTTTAAATCAAAGCGCATTTGATACCCAAAAACAGAAATTGTTCCGGTTCCGGTTCTGTCTTCTTTTTTGGTTCCTTTATCTAAAATATGCTGAAGTAAGTCATGGTATTGTTTCATACTTAAAATCTATTCTATAAAACAAAATTAGAAGAAAATACTACTTGTATTTCATCTTGCAAAGATCTTTTTACAAAAGTTTTCACTGATTAAAATATCTAAAATCTATTAGAAATTAACAATTTCTTATACAAAGCCTGCTTATTTTTGATGGATTAAAATAAATCTCTCAAACACCATGCAAACCAATCAACTCATCCACGAATCATCGCCTTACTTATTACAGCACGCACACAATCCTGTTAACTGGGTTCCATGGTCCAAAGATGCATTAAATTTGGCAAAACAAGAAAATAAATTAGTTCTAATAAGTATTGGTTATTCTGCCTGTCACTGGTGCCACGTTATGGAACATGAATGCTTTGAAGACCAAGAGGTTGCTGCATTAATGAACGAACATTTTATCAATATCAAAGTCGACAGAGAAGAACATCCAGATGTGGATCAAGTGTATATGACAGCAGTTCAATTGATGACTCAAAAAGGAGGTTGGCCATTGAATTGTTTTACTCTTCCCGATGGAAGTCCAGTTTATGGAGGCACTTATTTTCCGAAAGATCAATGGATGCATGTATTAAAGTCGTTGGTTCATACAATCCAAAACGATAAAGAAAAAGTATATGACTATGCTGCCAAACTTAAGGAGGGCGTTCAACAAAGTGAATTGGTGGAAGAACCGAGCGCGATTCAATCTTGGGAGCCTGAGAAATTGCATGAATTGGTCTTGCGTTGGTCTCATTCGTTTGATTCTTCTCACGGTGGACCTACGAGAGCGCCTAAATTCCCCTTACCATCGAATTTGGAGTTTTTATTGACCTATGGAGTTTGGCAAGAGCATGAAAAATCGCTTGGATATGTTGAGCTTACATTAGACAAAATGGCAATGGGGGGAATATACGATCAGTTGGGAGGTGGGTTTTCGCGTTACTCAGTAGATATGCTATGGAAAGTGCCTCATTTCGAAAAAATGCTTTATGATAATGGGCAATTACTGGAAGTGTACGCAAAAGCCTACAAGTACTTCGGAAAAGAGTTATATAAAGAAACGTGCTACGGAATTTTGAATTGGTTGCAACGAGAAATGCTTTCTGATAGTGGAGCCTTTTACAGCGCTTTGGATGCAGATAGCGAGGGTGAGGAAGGTAAATTTTATTGTTGGGAAGAGGAAGAATTAAAGACGTTTCTTGGACAAGATTTTGATTGGGTGAAGGACTATTTCAATATCAATCAACTTGGATTTTGGGAAGAGGAAAAATATATTTTACTCAGAAACGAAACAGACGAATCCTTTGCCCAAAGAAATGGCTGGGAAGTACCATTTTTCAAACAAAAACTTCAATCTGTTAAAGATTTACTCTTGCATATTAGGAATCAACGAATTAAACCCGGTATGGATGATAAATGCCTAACTTCTTGGAATGCAACGGTAATTTCTGGGCTCTGCGAGGCCTACTGTGCATTTGATGATGAGTTGTTTGTAATGGCAGCTAGAAAGACGGCAACTTGGATTGAAAATAATCAAATAAAATCGGATGGTACTCTTTGGAGAACACACAAAAATGGTGTCTCAAAAATAGATGGTGTACTAGAAGATTATGCTTTTGTTATTAAGGGTTTTATCGATTTATATCAAGTTACATTTGAGGAAAAATGGATTGAAATAGCGAAGAATCTGTCAGAAACAGTTGAAACCAATTTTCAGGATACTTCTACTAAAATGTGTTATTATACCTCAGTGACAACGGAATTAATTGCTCGTAAAATGGAATTAAACGACAATGTAATCCCGGCAAGTAATTCTGTTATGGCGCATAATTTCCACAGGCTTTCCTATTTTTACCGGAACGAAGAATGGCGCGGATATGCCGAACAAATGCTTGCCAATGTGTATGAAGGAATGGAACTGTATGGTTCCGGTTATTCGAACTGGGCTTTACTCCTATTGCAACTCATTGATTCCATGGAAGAAATTGAAATAGTTGGTCCGAACGCACATAAAATCAGACAAAAAACGAACAAAAAGTTCAAAACAGGAACAATTTATTCTGGAGGT
>CAIUSK010000169.1 GCA_903901805.1 uncultured Flavobacteriales bacterium | reverse complement strand
TCTGAAATGTGGGAGCGTTTTGGTTATTATTTAATGATCGGAATCTTTACGCTGTATTTAAAAGATGCTGTGGATGGATTTGGGATGACCGAATCTGAAGCATCCGATTTATATGGAACCTTTATTGCTTTCGTATTTCTAACCCCTTTCATTGGTGGCTTGCTTGCAGACCGAGTTTTAGGCTATCGTCTATCCATTAATATCGGTGGTTTAATGATGGGTGCGGGATACTGCTTAATGGCTGTACATGATTTGAATACGCTTTATATAGCTATGTTCCTGGTAATTATGGGTAATGGGTTTTTTAAACCGAACATCTCCTCCTTGTTAGGTAATTTATACAACAACGAACAATACAAAAATCAAAAAGACGAAGGATACAATATTTTCTATATGGGAATAAATATCGGAGCGTTCGTTTGTAATTTCTTTGGTGCTGCTTTGTATAACATGCTTGGATGGGGAGCTGCTTTTATGGCTGCAGGAGTGGGAATGTTTGTTGGATTAGCCATTTTCTGGTTTGCAACAAAACACATCAAAGAAGTTGACATAATAAAACCAAGATCAGCCAACGATATGCCTTTATTGAAAATCTTTGGTGTGGTTCTATTTCCTGCTTTAGCATTTGGTGTGATTGGTTATTTTTTACCCGAACCCATTATTGGTTCGCACAGCACTGATGCCTTTTTATTTGGATGTATCCCTGTTATTTTCTTTTATGGAAATTTACTTTATCGTGCTCCAGCGGAAGAAAAAAAACCTATGGCTGCCATGCTGGCAATTTTCTCCGTTGTAATCGCTTTTTGGGCTGTTTTCAAACAAAATGGTTCAACCCTAAATACGTGGGCTGACCGTTACACAGATCGAGAAATACCCGCAGCAATGGTTTCGACCATGAGCAGTTTACAATTAGTGGATACAGTAACTTACTCAAAGGATAGCGTCGTTGTCTCGGATAATCAGTTTCGGGTAAAAGATAAAAAACTGAAAGAGTTTGCTTTTCCTTCCTATTTCAAAAATATGCCTGAAGAGAATCTACCGAAGGAAGGTTCAAATCTATATCTTTTTAATACGAATTTATTTCAATCAGTAAATCCATTTTGGGTAATTGCATTAACTCCATTGGTTTTGGCATTCTTTGCTTTTTTAAGAAGAAATGGTAAAGAACCGTCAACTCCTGCAAAAATCGCAATCGGTTTGTTAATTTCTGCTTTATCTTGTCTTGTTATGGTTTGGGCAGTTGAATACAATGATAATGGTACGATCAAAGCAAGCTCATGGTGGTTTATTTCATCGTATGCAGTAATTACAATTGGTGAGCTGTTTCTAAGTCCTATGGGGCTTTCACTTGTTAGTAAGTTAAGTCCACCGAGAATTACGGCATTAATGATGGGAGGCTGGTTTTTAGCGACTTCCATTGGTAATAAATTATCCGGTGTCCTAAGTAGCTTGTGGGATGGTTATTCGGATAAAGCTAATTTTTTCTGGGTGAATGCCGCATTTTTAACTTTTGCATCCTTAATGATGTTTTTTATGCTACGCTGGCTAAACAAAATATTTAAGGAATATACCTAGTCTTTCTCTACTACCCAAGGAATAATTTTATCTATTACGATCAATATGCCAAATAAAACAAGCATAAACCAATCGGCGGAAGTCATTTCTTTCGTAATATAATTCCACCCAAAGAAGTAAATTCCTTGCAGGAAATAAAACAAAAATAAGAATAGCATATAAAAAATAGTATTCTGATTTCTTCTCCAGAAAAACACCATCATTAGCAGTATTATAATCCAAATCAAAGAGGAAACAACATGGTGTACTTCAAGAGCCCATATCAATTCCTCAAATGTATACCCTAATTGTTTTGAACTTTCAGAAATTAGTTGGTCAACTTGAATTCGTTTTTGATTAAATATTACAGATCGAAAAAAAACGGATGCACCACCCAATAGATGCCAACCTAAAAAAATTAACCCAATACAGGTGTTAATATAATAGGTATATCTCACAAACAGATTCGGTTTTGTCTCACCAAAAACGAGTTTTCTAATCCTCACCAGAAGTGGCGCTGGACTTTGCAAAAAGTTTTCGTCAAAAGGCTGGTCAAAAATTTTCACGTTGTTTATCTATATTGTAATTTCGTGTTATGCAAAGCTACTTGGAAGAAACGAAATTCTTGAACTTCAATCACCCTCAATTTGATGATTTTTTAAACAAGTTTCAACCATCTTCTCATCCAACCGAAAACGCTATTAAACTTTATGAATTTGTACGCGATGCCTTTTTATACGACCCATACCACCTAGATTTAAGAGATGAAGCACTACAAGCAAGCGCTATCATTCTGAAAAAAAGAGCGTGGTGCGTCGAAAAAGCAATTGTATTGGCCACGTGTTTAAGAAAGGTAGGTGTTCCGGCTAGGCTTGGTTTCGCCATTGTAAAAAACCATGTTGGAGTTGAAAAGCTTACTCACTATTTGAGAAGGCCAGAAATTGTTTTTCATGGATATGTTGATGTTTACCTCGAAAATAAATGGAGTAAGTGTACCCCTGCATTTGATACGAGGATTTGTAACTTCAACAAAGTGGATGTACTGGTTTGGGATGGGAAAACAGATTCCTTGTTTCAAGAGTATGTTCACGAACAACAATACATGACTTATGAGCATCAATATGGGGAGTTTGAAGATGTGCCAGTTGATTTGATGCATTCCGAAATGAAAAAATTCTACCCGCATTTATTTGAAAACAAGTATAACTCTAAGGAATTTTCGTTTCAGCATAACGCATGAAAAACTTTGAAATAATTCAGGAATTAGGAGGGCATAAAGAACGGAAATTCACCTCAGTCTTTCTGGTTAATCGACTTTCAGATCAAGAAAAATTTATTTTAAAGGAGGTCAAAAAAAGTGAAGAAACAATCCTCCAACAAGAAAAAATCAGACTGGAAGCACAATTTAATTGTAATGCTCCCTTTTTACAAAAAACAATTGATTTCTGGGAAGACTCCCATTCGATTTACCTTTTAAAAGAACACATTGTCGGTGAAACCATAGACAGTTGGTGGAGCAAACAAAAAACTCCAAAATTTGAACGTTTAAAATACCTATTGAATGGACTTGTTGCAGCCTTTAATTATTTGGAAGAAAATAAAATTGCTCATAATGACATTAAGCCCAGTAATATCCTAGCAACATCAAGAAATGGAATAACCGAATTCATTTTAATTGATTTTGGATTAGCTTTTCACTTTCCCGAAGTAGACAATCAGGAAGTGTTATTTGCTCTAGGTTATTCATCTCCTGAACTTGTTTTATCAAAAAAATCCATCGTTAATCATTCAAGCGACATATTTTCACTCGGAATAGTATTCTACCAACTTTGGTTAGGAAAAATCCCATTAACACATCCAAATCCTACCGTTTTTACGAATCTACAAATAACTCATCCGTTAACCAATTCAGACAGTATTCCTGATAAACTGTTTCAGATAATTGCAAAAATGTGTGTGAAACATCAATTTAGATTACCGCCTAATCAATTACCAAAAGATGAAGTTTTAAATGCCTTGTTGGAAGCACAAATTCAGCGATATCAGTCTATTTCAGACGTTGTACTAGACATACAAGAGGTAGAAATAAATTCAACATGGAATTTCTTAGTAAAAATCTTTTCTAAATCCGATCGTCGTAACAAATAATATTCGATTATTCGGGAAATAAGAAGTTTGGATATTGGTATTGCTCGGTGATGCAAAAAGAATATAATCCAATGAAGCATCAGCATATATTGTCCCCCATGTTGGAAGAGTATATTTTAATCCACCCTGCAATCCAAGACAAATGCTTAAAATAGTCCCTTTTCCTAGAGAATTTTCATCCAATGTATAAATTGCTTCATTATAGCGAGCTGTTTTGGAACCCACATTATTTATCATCAACATGGTTTTTCCTCCTCCGTATCCTGAGAAACCATTATCAAACCCGTTTCCTATATAGGATCTAGTTCCACCTTCAATCATAATATAATTCGTTCTATTCATGTAATTCACAGACACTTGGTATGGTGATACATTAAAATCTTTTCCTACCGCCACTGCGATTAACGAATCCTCTTCATTTCTAGGAAAGAAGTAACTAGCTCTCCCAAAGAAAGTAACTTGGTTATTTTGAGGTA
>CAIUSK010000168.1 GCA_903901805.1 uncultured Flavobacteriales bacterium | reverse complement strand
ATTTATTTACCATTTAATTAGAGTAAACCATGATGGATAAAAGAACCCAACCAACTGCAAAAAAATCAATTACTGAGGAAGAGAAAGTAGTTCTAAAAAAAATTGGTGAGCGATTGAAAAAATTCAGAAAAGAAGCAGGATACACCAACTACGAATACTTTGCCTACGAAAACAATATTAGCAGACCCCAGTATGGAAAATATGAAGCGGGAGCAAATATTCAACTCAATACGTTAATTCGAATCCTAAATAACTTAAACGTCTCTCTTGAAGATTTTTTCAAAGAGATGTAATTTTAATTCGAAGCTGCATCTGCCCATTTTTCTATTCAAACGCTTGATTTTTCATATTTTATTCGCTTTCAATAAAAAATCTCCAATCAGTAAAATTTCTTCCTGAATTAACTTTGCAGTATCAAGTCGATTGTCCTTTCGCAATTCTTTTTTGAATAGCATTAAAAAGTCAAACTCTTTTTTCATGGATTCAATAAATTCTTTTTGGTACTCTCTAAATTCTTTCCTATTCTGTTCAAATGCATTCATTTCATATAGAATATCCATGATTACTGATTGTTCTTCCAAATGCGCAACTGATTTTGATAATACTGATTGATGTTCGATTAGCAACTGTTTTTGATCAATTAACGAATTCAATAATTTGCTCGTTCTGTCTCGCTCTTCTGCCGCTTTCTCGAAATTCTGATCGTGCAGTAAATCATAAATTTCAACCCTGTTTTTAGCCAATTCAAACTTGATTTGAATAACCTTTTCTTTCACCAGATACAAATTTCTTAATTCACTCATTTTTTAATTATTAGATTGTGTAATATCCATAGGATGCGGAATGGTTATCCATTTTGAATAGTCAATTCCATAGAAATTAAAGTAGTTTCCAGGAGCTTCTTTTTCTATGATATCTATTTTAGCTGTCCCGGCAGGTAAAGCTGGAAAAATGAGTGAATAACTGTGAAATTCTCCCTTTCGTTTAAAATAGTGTTTGAGGGGCGCAATGGGAATTCCGATTGTTCGAAGAAGTCTATATTTCATTGTTGAACCAGCCGGTGAGATGAACGCATTTGATTCCATTTGAATCCAACCGCCATTGTGAAATTTATTAGGAGACCGATAAATAAAATCGATTCGCGTATATTCATCTGAAAATTCGATGCTCTTCATTCGGTGATCTAACTTGTGGTCTAACCCTGTTGGATTATACAATTTAATGGTTGTTGGCGATGTTGTTTCGCGCACTACTTCCAATTGCTTTTCAATTTTTATTTCCATGTTTCAAATTTTTATGACACAAAGAAAAAACATGTGTCCGTATTGAATATCCGGAATGAAAAATAATTTGTATTTTTATTAAAATTTTGAAAAATGCCCATAAACAAAAGCGCTTACAGACGATACCAAATAATCGATAAGCTTGTACGAAATAAGATGAAACGGTTTCCAACCATGACCGAAATCATTGATGCTTGTTGGGAAAAACTGGAAATTGATACTTCACCAGAAACCATTCAGAAGGACATTGCAAAAATGCGAGAGTCACCACCAGAAGGTTTTGATGCTCCCATCTATTATGACTATAAAGGAAAAGGATATGCCTATTCGGATCCGGATTACGAATTGGGTGGAGTTTCGCTAACAGACATAGACATTGAAACAATTAGAGAATCTATTGAATTTATTCAAACAATTGGAGGTTCCCGAATCAGCGAGAAATTCAACCATGCCATGGAGAAAATATTGTCAACATCGTTAGAATTTTCAACCGTAAATACCAAACAAGCCATTTTGCAGACAATGAATCCACCAAGATCACGTGGGTTTGAGCATTTCGATTTATTTTACCAGGCTTGTCGTGAAAAAACTCCTGTTTCATTGGTGCATTATTCTTACAAAAAACGAAATTTCAGTGCACTTACGATTCATCCTTTTATGATTAAAGAATTTGAAAATAAATGGTACGTAATGGGGTTTTCTGAAAAACACAATCAGATTCGAACTTTTGGATTAGACCGAGTTTTTGATCCCTTTTTATTGAAAAAGAAATACATTCCAGTTGAAAAATCCGCTCGGGAAAAGGAAGCTCATGATTATTATGGCGTTTTCCCTATTCCTAACCAGAAAAAACAAGGTATTAAAATTCAAGTTAGCGCACTGGTAACCAATTATTTTGAGGCCTATCCAAT
>CAIUSK010000167.1 GCA_903901805.1 uncultured Flavobacteriales bacterium | reverse complement strand
GGCTTTTAATGCCCACACGTATGCAGAAGAAATTTTATTTCCTATAGGTACAACAACAGCCGAATTTGCACCTCATCATAATTATTTTCAAGAGTATACAAATCATATGACTGAACTTAATGGGTACTTTGCTCAAAAATCTTCGGGTTTATATCCAGCTTCTGGAGATTCAGACGATTATATGTATAAAGTTGATGTGGGAGTAGGTCTTAAAGATACCATATTTGCTCATACTCCAGAGGTTGGAACTGCATTTTGGCAGCCCTCTTCAGAAATTATTGCAACATGTAAGGAAATGGTTTTCCCTAACTTAATTTTAGCTCATTTGACAAGAAATTATTCTATTGTTAAAGATTCAGACCCATCAACTGTTGCAACAGTGACAGGGAATTTTAATCATTCTATAAAGAGATTGGGACGACAAGGTGGACCAGTAATTGTTTCTATTGAACCATTATTAAATATCGTTTCTGTAGGTAATTCAGTTACTTACAACTTGAATAGTCAACAAGGTTCGACCGGCTCGATATCATATGTGCTAAATTCTTCCATCCAATTTGGTGATCAAATCAAGTATATTCTTAAAACAGATAATGGATTATGGATTAAAAAGGATACGATAATCAAAACCTACGGAGCGCTTACCTTGCAAACCCTTGAGGATGCGACAGCTACAGCAAACTGGACAGGAACATGGTCAACTACTGGTTCTACTTTTGTTTCACCTTCAAAATCATTTTTTGATGGATCGGCTACAAATTATGGTAGCAATACCAATAAAACATATACCTATGTGCCAGTAATTGATTTAACCAATGCTTCATCAGCAATGATCTCTTTTTACGCAAAATGGGCAATTGAAGCAGATTATGATTTTGTGCAGTTTCAAGTTTCAACAAATGGTGGCACAACGTGGATTGGTCAATGTGGTAATTATACCGTTCCAGGAACAAGTGCAAATGGGAGTGTTCAACCAAATAATCAACCGGTTTATGAAGGAACTCAATCAACGTGGGTATTGGAAGAAATCAATTTGAGTGACTATTTAGGGCAACAAATCAAAGTTCGTTTTCAATTACGTTCGGATGGGGGAACCAATGCTGACGGGTATTATTTTGATGACTTTAAGGTACTATATAATGAAAATGCTCCAGCTGTTGCACCAGTTGCTTCTTTTACTGCATCGTCAAATTCAGTGTGTGTAGGTAATAGTATTTCATTTACTGATTTTTCTACGAACACACCAACTTCTTGGTCTTGGAATTTTGGAGATGGATCAACATCTAATATACCTAACCCAACTTATGTATATGATGTTTCAGGGACTTATACTGTTGATTTAACCGTAACAAATGCTGCTGGTACAAATACCATTTCTCAATCTATTGTGGTAAATCAAAATCCAGTAGTTTCAATCACTACGAATGATTCTGATAATACAGTTTGTTCAAATGGGGAACTAGTTCAATTAATTCCAACACCGGCATCTGCCGTTCTTTCAGGAACAGGAGTTGTAGGTTCAACATTTGATCCATCCATTGCGGGAGTTGGGGTATCAACTATTTTGGCAAATTACACGGATGCAAATGGCTGTCAAGGATCTAGTCAGGTTTCAATAACGGTTGATCAATGTGCTTCTATTGAAGAACAATTACTAGCAGAGATTTTAATAGTACCTAATCCCAATAATGCAGTGTTTCAAATTGTAGGATTGCCAGTTGGAGTTGAAACGGAAATTCGAGACATTAATGGAAGAGTTATCTTCTCATTCCGAGCAAAGCAAGAGGTTGAACAAGTTTCAATTTCTGAAATAGCAAATGGAGTGTATTATTTACGCATTCAAAATGACCTTAAGTGGTTACAGAAACGATTTATTGTTCTGAAATAGTTCCCTTTAAAATAAATTGAATGGGTTAGTATTAGGTTAGCCCATTTTAACTATTTTTCTAAATGCGAGTAATTTACACAGAACATTTAAGCAAAAACCAACACCAACAAATCGACTTTCTTTGGAATAAAGAATACCCAAAAAATTTAATGAATCGGTTTTCAATGTTATTGGACGATGCAATTAATTGTCGCCATTTTATTATAGAAAACGAACAAAACACGATTGTTGGCTGGGCTGTTTTGTTTGATAAAGAAAATGAAACTCGTTTTTCAATTATTGTGGCGGATTCATTCAAAGGCAAAGGCCTCGGAAGTCGATTAATTACTGAATTAAAAAAGGAAAGTCCTTGTTTTTATGGCTGGGTTATTGATCACAGTAATGACGTGAAAAATGATGGTTCAATTTACCATTCGCCAATTTCTTTTTACAGCAAACTGAACTTTGAGATATTGAATGATAAGCGTCTTGAAACACCAATAATATCTGCAGTTAAAATTAAATGGCAAGAAGAAAACCCTTTGGCTTAATACCTCAAAACTTGTTTCTTACTTTATTTGATATTGTAATTGAATAACAAAGTTTCGCGGAGCTTGAATATCACCAGGTCTTGAAACGTATTCAGCATTCAAAATATTGTTAGTCACTAAATTGATTTTAAGATTTTCATAGGCTTCAAACATGATTCTACTGTCAAAAACTAAAGCGCCTTTATTGTATTTCTCTCTATACTCTTTCAAGCCTGTTAAAATTTCAATACCCCCAATGGATTCCTCAAAAATCCTATCAATATTTTTCATGTAACTATTATATCTACACGAAATACCTATGCTAAATTTCTTATAAGATACTTGTACATCTGCTTTAAACATGTGTCTAAATCGATATTTTAACATACGTGAAGAAGTATCCGAAAAAGTGGCAAGATAAGTGGGGTTAGTATTTAAGCTAATGGGGTTTAAATAAGTATAACCAATCAAGGAAGTTATATCTACATTTTTTATTTTGCCCGCACTATTAAATGATAACTCTAGTCCAGTTATACGTGCTCTTTCAGCATTTTGAGCTTGGAACCCAATCAAATTATTAATTGTAAGTCCTTGCGATATTAATCCATTCCAAATTGAAGAGTCTTCAGGTGATGCAGGGCCCGCTCCAAGCCAGTTTAATTTGTCACCAGTAACTGGATTATACGCTCCAAAAGTAAATTC
>CAIUSK010000166.1 GCA_903901805.1 uncultured Flavobacteriales bacterium | reverse complement strand
TGTGTGTCCTGCTGGAACTAAATTTGCAATTTGAGCAGAAGCAGTTTGATTTGCAGAACCCAAATCAGTTGTAATTTCCCAGTCACCAGCTGTGTGAGGAGGAGTTCCTTGACTTCCTGCATTTCCTGTAGCCCAATCTGCTTGAACTGAGAAATCATTTTCCCAAAGTGTAATTCCTTTAGGCTGTGAAAACACACCATTTGGTGCTTTTTCTTGAATAAACGAACTATTCTTACCATTAAGAACCGGTGAGTTTTTTTGAGCCACCAAAGTTCCCGCAGCAAGTAGTCCTACTAAACAAACGTAAATCTTTTTCATGTTAATTAATTTTAGGTTACGAAAATAAAAAGAAATTTGTTCTTTTACAAACCTAAATCACTAAAGTTTTGTTTTAGTTCATATAAATTGAAAATCGACGCGGCGGTTGCGCCTTTTACCTTCAGGAGTCTCATTGCTATCTGCAGGTTTTTTCTCTCCTTTGTATTCATATTCGATACGATCTTTTTCTAACCCATTCGACTCTAAAAACTGAATAATTGTTTCTGCTCGTCTTTGGGATAACTTTTCATTGTACTCATCTGAACCATCCCAATCGGTATGACCAATCACTTTCAATCTAAGATCAGTATGACCATTTATCACTTGGATAACTTTTTTCAAATAGTTCTTGTATTCCTCCTTCAAAATAGCTTGTGCGGGGTCAAAATATACCGACTGAAACTGAAAGTTCCTTCTAACCTCATCGCGTAAATCGGGAGCAACCAAACCTAATTTATATTCCTTTTGAAATAAATAGAACCAAGCGTGACTCGTTTCTTTTTTCTCCGAAGCATCTATTTTTCCAGTAGATTTGAATAATACGATGCGTTTGGAGGAAATTGTTTTGTTGGCTGAGAACAATTCGCCTTCCATGTAGCCAGTAGAATCAATATATTTCAACCGCATACTCCACGGTTCAGCAGAAATTTGATCCTTAGTCTTCTTATCCAACTGAGATTTATTAAAAACCAACACTGAATCCGCAAAAGCTCCTTGACACTTATAGGTATAGAAAGATAATGCTCCTTTTGTCTCAATTCGGACAAATGCTTCTAAATTGGATTTGTATTTACTCATGGAAACAAAAACAACCTGTTCAGTTGAGTCATCAATTTTGGTAGAAAAAATAGCTCCTTTCCACAAACCATTATAGGTTACTTGACCCCAAGAAAATTGGATTATAAAACTAAAAATGAATGTTAGTACTAGGAAATGAAATCTCATTAATTTCTTATTCGTTAAATTTGGAAAAAAGTTCCAGTTTATCAGCTAAACTTTTTTGTCTTTATATTGTTTCATTACTAAACTAAAAAAAATGAAGATTTTAACCTTAATTTCCTTTACATGCCTAATAATGTCATGTAGCAACGGTCAAAAAGCCCAAATTAATTCAACAAATATGCAAATTTCAGAAAAACAAAGCATTCATCAATTTACTGTAGAAACAATTACAGGTGAAACAGTTTCCTTATCATCATTCAAAGGAAAGAAAATAATGGTTGTCAATACCGCTTCAAAATGTGGACTAACCCCTCAATATGAAGGTTTAGAGGCATTATACAAAAAATATCAAGGTTCAAATTTTGTGATTGTAGGTTTTCCTGCAAATGATTTCATGTCACAAGAACCAGGGTCAAACGAAGAAATTGCAACATTTTGCCAAAAAAATTACGGCGTATCATTTCCAATGATGAGTAAAGTCTCGGTTAAAGGAAAAGATATGCATCCGGTATATCAGTTCTTAACAGATAAATCGAAAAATGGATTGGAAGATAATTCTGTTCAGTGGAATTTTCAGAAATACTTAATCGATGAAAATGGATTTTTAGCGAAAGTTATCGGACCACGTACAAGTCCTGATGATGCTGAAATAACTAACTGGATAGAAGGTAAATAACCTTTCTTATTCTCCAATTTCGATAGTCATTCCATCGTAGGCGAAAGTAGTATTATCAAAAATATGTTTCGCCTCTTTTACATGCTCCAATTCATTTGAATATCTGGCGCTAATGTGTCCCATAATCAATTTCTGAACATTGGATTTCAATGCTATTGTTGCCGCATCCGATGCTGTGGAGTGGTATGTTTTTTTTGCGAGCATTTTGTCCTTTTCAAGAAAAGTAGCTTCGTGATACAAAACTGTCGCCCCTGTTATGTGTTCAATAATTCGCTCATCGAATTTAGTATCCGAGCAAAAGGCATAGGAATGAAGCTTTTTAGGAGGTAATGTAAATTCTTTAAATTTCCAATTCGTTCCATTATCATCCAATACATCTTTCCCTGATTTCAACTGATGAATAACCGATAATGGGATTTTAAAATCAATGACTTTCTGCTTTTTCAGGTTCAATTCAGTGGCTTTTTCTTTAATCAAATATCCATGTGTCGGAACCTTGTGATTTAAAGGGAATGTTTGAATTTCAATTAATTTATCTTCATAAACGCAGGAAATATCACCTTTTTCTAATTGTTTAAATTCAATCTCAAAATCCAATTTACTGTAACCAATTTCTAATTGTGAACGAATTATTTCTTCCAATCCCTTTGGACCAATGATCGTCAGTCCATTATTTCGACCCAATAAATGCATGGTACTTAACAAACCAACCAATCCAAAAAAATGATCTCCGTGCAGGTGAGAAATTAAAATCAGTTGTAAGGATTGAATTTTGAGACCATATTTCCGCATCTGAAACTGTGCTCCTTCGCCACAATCAATTAAAATACTGCGGTTTTTACAAGAAACAAATTGAGCAGTAGGAAATCTAGACGGAGTTGGAACGGCTGAACCGCTTCCTAAAATGGTAACAGAAAAAATCACGAATGGAATCTTTCCAAAGAAGTTTGATGCGAAAGTTCAATATCAATTACCTTATCCAATTGAGCAATCCGAATCATTTTCATCACTGTGGGCTGAACATTGCACAAAATGAATTTACCATTCGTATCCTTGCATAATCGGTTAGCCATCAGGATTGCACTCAAGCCTGAAGAATCACAATACTTTGTTTTCGACATATCAAAGATGACGCGATTGCGGTTATTTTTATTGATGTATAGAAAATGTCCTTTTAATTCAGGAGCCAAAGAAGCATCCAGTTTT
>CAIUSK010000165.1 GCA_903901805.1 uncultured Flavobacteriales bacterium | reverse complement strand
CGGTAATTTGAATGAATATTCTCTAAATTTTAATCAATTACTGAGCCTGAATCGTTCAATATTGGAAGGGCCATATTATTCTGGTAAGTCGGAAACGATGTCCATAAATAAAGTATTACCCTTAGAAAATTCATTATTTGTAAACGATGCCTTAGTTTTTAAAAACCCTCCATTTTCATCTGTGACATTGAATCATGACATCAAAGGGCCAATCGTGACCGTTTCTTCCGAAAATTGGGAAGCAATAGGTTTTTGGACCAAGATTGGGGCGCCATTTTTTTGCATAGAACCATGGTGGGGTTGGGCAGATGGTATTCATACGGAAGGCGATCTTATGGAAAAGGAGGGGATGCATTTATTGGAGCCTAATGAAATGGAGTTAGTATCATTTATAATTGAATTACATTAGTTTTTTTCTATCATCTCTTGTTTAATCCAATCAAGTGTTGGAATCAATTATCAAGTTATCAAGCTTTTCGATTAATAATCTTGGATCTTCCGAAAAATATAAGTTTGCTTTTCAAGGATGCGTTTTTTAATGTACCTTTGTTTAGACAGAATTATCTATGAAAAACATCCGAAATTTTTGCATTATCGCACATATTGACCATGGGAAGAGTACACTTGCCGATCGGTTATTACAAACAACAGGAACTATAGCAGATCGCGATATGCAAGCACAAGCGTTGGATGATATGGACATTGAGCGCGAACGCGGTATCACAATAAAAAGTCACGCAATTCAGATGAATTATACTTATGAAGGACAAGACTATATCCTGAATTTGATTGATACACCGGGACATGTGGATTTTTCTTATGAGGTTTCCCGATCAATTGCCGCTTGTGAAGGTGCTTTATTGATTGTAGATGCAACACAAGGTATTGAGGCTCAGACTATTTCAAATTTATATTTAGCAATTGAACACGATTTGGAAATCATTCCTATATTAAATAAAATGGATTTGGATAGCGCTATGCCCGAGGAGGTTTCTGATCAAATCATTGATTTAATTGGGTGTAAACTCGAGGATATAATACCCGCATCAGGTAAAACGGGTCTTGGAGTAAATGAAATATTGAAAGCTGTAATTGAACGTGTTCCTGCCCCGAAAGGAGATGAAGATGCTCCATTACAAGCAATGATTTTTGATTCAGTTTTTAATTCTTTCCGAGGGATTATCGCATATTATCGTATTTTAAATGGTACGCTTAATAAAGGTCAAAAGGTTAAGTTTTTTAACACTGGAAAGTCTTATAATGCAGATGAAATAGGTGTTTTAAAGATGGATTTGCTTCCCAAAAATAGTGTTAAGGCTGGTGATGTTGGATATATTATTTCTGGTATTAAGCAAGCAAATGAAGTAAAAGTTGGAGATACAATTACGGGTACAGATAATCCCTGCTTGGCAGCAGTAAAAGGTTTTGAGGATGTAAAACCAATGGTATTTGCTGGGATTTATCCGGTAGATACGGAAGATTATGAGGAATTGCGCTATTCTATGGAAAAATTGCAGTTGAATGATTCTTCGCTGGTTTTTGAACCTGAATCTTCCGCTGCGTTGGGTTTCGGTTTTCGCTGTGGCTTTTTGGGAATGTTACACATGGAAATCATTCAAGAACGACTGGAACGAGAGTTTAATATGACGGTAATTACAACCGTTCCCAATGTATCTTATCATGCCTTCCTGAACAAAAATCCTGATGTTCAAATGATTGTAAATAATCCTTCAGAACTTCCAGATCCGGGCACGATGGCTCGAATTGAAGAACCTTATATTAAAGCTCAGGTTATAACTAAATCGGAGTATGTTGGTTCCATTATGACCCTATGTATTGAAAAACGTGGGGAGATTAGTAACCAAGTTTATTTGACTCAAGATCGAGTTGAATTAACTTTTGAGATGCCTTTGGCCGAAATTGTATTTGATTTTTATGATCGACTCAAAACAGTTTCAAGAGGGTATGCTTCTTTTGATTATCATCCAATTGGATATAAAGAATCCGACCTTATTAAAATGGATTTACTTCTAAATGCAGAACAAGTGGATGCGTTATCCGCTTTGGTTCATAGAAACAATGCCTTTGATTTGGGTAAACGGATTTGTTTGAAGTTGAAGGAGTTAATCCCGCGCCAACAATTTGAAATACCCATTCAAGCAGCTATAGGAGCAAAAATTATTGCACGTGAGACCATCAAAGCATTGCGAAAGGATGTAACAGCCAAATGTTATGGTGGTGACATATCTCGAAAACGAAAATTATTAGAGAAACAAAAGGTAGGTAAGAAGCGCATGCGCCAAGTAGGTAGGGTTGAGGTTCCTCAAGAAGCCTTTTTAGCCGTACTAAAACTCAATGATTAACGCAAAAAAGTCTATAAATATCCGCGTTTAAAAATGTACAATCTGAATGAATTTTTGGATTGTATTCGTTTGTTTGCTTAATACCTTTTCTTTCCAATAACAGAATATCAGCGAGTACGTTCATTGGATCCATTATGTTCATTGGCTCGCCCATAGAAAAGTGATGCTTTTGTGATATCCACGTTTCAGCATACAGATTTTCTAAATAAATAATACTTGTTGCAATTGGTTCAATTTCAGAAAGAGTATTTGCGCTGTAAAGCTCAAAAAACAAATTGTTCCTGGAATTATGGTAGGTGTGAAAGTTGGTTTGAATATTACTACTAAATGTTGGTGTTGTAAAGGCGAATATCGAAGATTTACTTTTTTCTTCAATCCCAAGTATTTCAAATGCATGTATAGCCTGATTTATCTTTTTGAATTTAGCTTCATACAATTTTTTATGTACCTGTTTTTGCTTAAAAAATTGTTTTTGATCGAAAATAAAATCTTCGTAAAATTCCTCAATATCCTGTGACTCATTGTAGGAAAGATAAGCTCTTGCCTCGTTAAGCGTCATTTAATCTTGGCTTTTATTTTTTCTCATACGAATATTCAAGAACTCAACGAACAACGAATAAGTTAAAGCAAAATAAACGTATCCTTTTGGAATGTGTTGACCGAAAGCTTCAGCTACTAGCAATACTCCAATGGTTACTAAAAACCCTAAGGCTATCATTTTTACGGTTGGGTTGTTTTGAATAAAATCACTAATTTGTTTGGAGAAAATAAGCATAACAACCATCGAAATAATTACGGCAAGGTAAATAATAACTAGGGGGTCGCCACCTGTATCTGCTTTCATTCCATTCGTCATTCCAATAGCAGAAATAATGGAGTCAAAACTAAAAACAATGTCAATTAAAACAATTTGAAGAATAATTGAAGAAAGCGATTTTTTACTTGATTTTGTAGTTTCCTCATTTCCTTTGACGCTATTATGCATTTCAATAGTACTTTTATAAATCAAGAAAAGCCCTCCAATCAATAAAACTAAACTCTGACCAGAAAACGGATGATCCATAACGGTAATGAATGGTTTGGTCATACCCATAATCCAAGATACAAATCCAAGTAGTACCAGTCGAACAAGCAAGGCAAGCCCTAGTCCAATATTTCGTGCAAATCTTCTTTTATCTGCGGGGAGTTTTTCAGTAACGATACTGATAAAAATAATATTATCAATACCAAGTACGATTTCTAATAAGGATAGAACTACTAAATAAAATAGTCCTTGAAGTCCAAACAGTGCGCTAAAATCTAGATTCATAATAATTCTTCGATAATTTTATCCATGGAGTAACCTTCTGCTTCTGCACGGTAATTTCGAACGAGACGGTGTCTAAGAATTGGTTTAGCAATAGCCTTAACGTCTTCTATATCCGGAGAATATTTACCGTTTAAAACTGCATGTGTTTTTGCTCCTAGAATTAAGTATTGAGATGCCCTTGGTCCTGCCCCCCACGTTAAGTAATCTTTGGTTAATTTGGGTGCAGACGCATCATTTAATCTTGTTTTAGCGACTAATTTTACAGCATATTCCAATACATTGTCCGCAACAGGTATTCTGCGTATTAAATCCTGATAAGCCATTATTTCATCTCCTGAAATGATAGAATTCAAAGAAATGACATGATCAGAAGTTGTTGATTTTACAATAGCCATTTCTTCAGCAAAAGTGGGGTAATCTACCCAAACATTGAACATGAAACGATCTAATTGCGCTTCAGGCAAAGGATAAGTTCCTTCTTGCTCTATGGGGTTTTGAGTTGCTAATACAAAAAACGGAGCGGGCAGCTTATAATTAGTTCCTCCTGCCGTAACACTTCGTTCTTGCATGGCTTCCAATAAAGCAGATTGTGTTTTGGGAGGAGTTCTGTTAATTTCATCTGCCAAAATAATATTGGAGAAAAGTGGACCTTTGATAAATTTAAAATTTCTGTTTTCATCCAAAATTTCAGCCCCGATAATATCAGAAGGCATTAAATCTGGTGTAAATTGTATTCTATTAAACGTGAGTCCTAATGTTTGAGCAATTGTATTCACTAATAATGTTTTTGCTAAACCAGGAACACCAACTAATAAACAATGCCCTTTCGAAAATATGGAAATCAGTACTTGTTCTACTACTTCATCCTGTCCAACGATAACTTTATGAATTTCATTTTTTAACGTCTGATAGTGCGTTACTAAATTTTTAATTGCTTCTGTATCCGACATATTAATTTGATTGTGTTAGCCAATTATATTTAAAGTCACAATTTTTTAGTGAATCATCCAAGCGAATATACACATTACTTACTTTGGACTGTACCCATTTTTCAAGAACTTTTTGCATTTTATCATTTTCTGTAGCCCGTTTTATGAGCATATAATCGTCGGTTAAGTTGGCTATATGAGGCGGATATCTTTTCAGTAATCGCACAATTCTAAATCCTTGTTTGCGAGAAACTATATCAAAGTATAGATTGGGTTGCGTGAATTTATTTTCATCCAAAGCATCTGTAAGTACATAAATCTCTCGATCTATTTCATTTAAATCTTGCATATCCCATGTTTGTTCACCCGTTTTAGGATTTGTAATAATTCCCTTGTTTTGCTTGGTGTTTTCATCATTAGAAAAACGTAGAACTGCTTCATCCCATGTAATCATGTTCTCATTCAATAATGCATAACACGAATCAATTTTTATGGCCGCCTCGTTCAACGATTCCTCATTAAATTCAACGGGTAGCAAAATATGTTGACAGGTATAATCATCCCCTAATCGGGAATTTAATTTAACAATATGGTAGCCATATTCTGTTTCAAAAACTTCAGATATTTCACCAGGTTTCAAAGCTAACGCTGCCGCTTCAAAACCGGGCACCATCATCCCTTTAGAAGCACTCAATTTCCCTCCTTGTGCGGCTGATCCAGGATCTTTGGATTTTGTCCTTGCCATAAATTCAAACGACTTCTCTCCAGACATTATTTTGGATCGAATATCACGCAACTCATTATAAGTCCTGTCTTTATCAGCTTTAGTTAAATTTGGGAAATACACAATCTGTTGAAAGGATAATTTCATGTTGATGTAGGGAACACTATCTTTTGGAAGGGCTTTAAAATAAGTTTCAACTTCTTTTGGCGTTACTGTAATGGATGCAGTGATTTTTTGCTGCATATCACGGGCTAAGATTTGATTTCTAATAATCACTCTAAAATCTTCCTTGATTTGAGTAATTGATTTCCCGTAAAATTTCTCAAATTGATCCTTTCCACCAGGCATAGAGCTTATGATATACCGTAATCTATTTTCCATTTCTGAATCAACTTGTTCATCTGAAACCGGTAAACTATCCAATCGAGCTTGATTTAGAAGTAAATTTTGATACATCAAATCCTCAACGAGCTTACAATCCGAGATAGATGCAGCATCTTTTACATCAACTGTGTTTTCTTGAATCATTTGCAGTTTCAAGGCTTGTACATTCGACAATAAAATTATTTCATCTCCAACTTGTGCCACAATTTTATCGACAACTTGCGCTTGAATGCTAAGTCCAATAAATAAAAAAGGAATGAAAATAAATAGTTTAATCATATTATTTATCTAAAGAATAAAGAACGTCATAGTAAAATGTAATTCGGTGTTTTTTCTCTAATTCCTCTAACCAAGTTTTTTCCATGTAGTTTTGGTAATCAGAAGTAACTATTCCTTTTGCCTCGTTGAATTCTTTTTTCATTATTGGAAGTTCTTTGTTTAGAACAACAACGTAAAACTTGTCTTCAAAATTGTATGGTTTATTTCTTCCTTGAGCAAAAGTTCTACCTTTTAAATAAGTTGTGGACTCAGCATCAAACTTATTCATCTTCACCCGCAAGTTTAGTTCCGATTTCACATTAATTTTCTCAATAATTTCTTTGGATGTATTTTTCTTTTTCTTCAACATTTTATAAACTAACGCTGCATTTTTATCAGAATTACATTCGTAAATTGTAGCATCTAGTCGTTTTTGCCACATATAATTAGAGCGATTCAAATTAAAGAAGTTCTTTAAACCACTTGTATCTTTTACCGATTTATTCCAAATTTTGTCTGACATGATTTCATATAGAAGAATACCATCATGATATTCTTTAATTAAAGCACGATATTCTGGATACTTACTCTCTAATTTCGATTCTTCATAATCGAGAACAGAAATTTTGACCCAATTGTTAAATTGACTTTCAACTACCTTTTTAAATTCATCTCGTTTTATTCCTCTAAATCCTTTTTCCATGAACTCAGCGAATTGTTTTTGCGTGTAGATTTTACCATCTAATGAAAACACTTCTAAATCTGTTTTTAATTTATCCGCTTTCCATTTACCAACAAAATAAGTTGAATCTAAATTAGTTTCGAACCAAGTTAAACCGTTCACCTTTGGTAATTGAAAATTGTATTGTTTTTTCATTTTGTCCACAAAGGAATCTTGTGTTTTTTTCGCACGTTCATCCTTGTTAACTTTGGATTGAATTTCCTTTTTCATTTCGTTATAAGGCCGAACGGGTTTCCATTCCAATCTTTTAATGATGTGAAAACCAAAATCTGTTTGGATGGGCGCACTAATTTCACCATCATTTTTCAATGCAAATGCAGCTTCCTCAAAAATAGGCACCATACGTTGATTAGTTCCTGAACCAAACATTGGAAGTTCTCCGCTTTTTTGATTAGATGTTGGATCGTCCGAATAAAGTTTCACTAAATCATCCCACTTTTCTCCCGCTTTTAATTTTGCATATAATTCACCTGCTTTTTTCTCCGCATTATTTTTTTCCTCTTGAGTTGCATTTTTCCCTGCTGATACTAATAAATGAGCTGCCTTAATGGATCCTCGCGCTGGTCTTGTTCCTGTTGTTTTTAAAATATGGTAACCATAACGGGTACGAAATACTTCAGATAATTGACCAATTGGTGTTTTAAATGCTCGATCCTCAAACGGGTAGATCATTTGAAAGGCGGTAAAATAACCTAAATCGCCTCCATTATTAACTGCAGAAGGGTCTTCTGACCCGTTTTTTGACTTAGCAATATAAGCAAAATCCTCTCCTTTTTCTAATCTCCGTTTGATTTCAGAGATCTTATTCCAAGCGATTAAGGTATCTTGTGGTTTAGCGTTTTGTTCTAAACGAATTAATATATGCGATGCCCTCACTTCGTTTGCCGTTCTTTCATAGGCTTCTCGAACTAATGATTCATTTTGTGCTGAATCTATCATGTATGGGTTGGCCAATTGTTTTTTATAACCGTCGAGCTCCTTTTTAAGTTTAGGAATGGTATCATATCCCAGCGCTTCGGCTTCGGCAACCTTTAATTTAAACTTCTTGAAAAGGACCAAATATTTATCAATTGAATCTTTGTGAAACTGAGGGTTATTATTGTTTTTCAAATAAATCTGTAAAAATTCACTTTTTGTTACTCCTTTTCCGTCAATTTCCATTACAATTGGATCATTGGAAGTATTATTTTGACAAAAACCACTTGTAATAAGTAGCATAAAACTGAAAGTTAAAAGCTGTTTTTTCATTATTTTCTATTTTTTCTAATAAGTTATTTCAATTGTCTACAATTATTTTAAGCTGTAGTTTGGAGCTTCTCGAGTAATTGTAACATCATGAGGGTGTGACTCTTTTACCCCAGCAGATGTTATTCTAACAAATTTAGCTCCCTTTAATTTAGATATATTTGCTGCGCCACAGTATCCCATTCCTGCTCGTAATCCACCAATAATTTGAAACATTACTTCAATTAAATTCCCTTTAAACGGAACTCTTCCAGAAATACCTTCGGGCACCAATTTTTTAATATCATCTTCTGCATCTTGAAAATAGCGATCTTTTGAACCGTGCTGCATAGCCTCCAAAGACCCCATTCCACGGTAGGACTTAAATTTTCTACCTTCGTAAATAATTGTTTCGCCAGGTGATTCTTCTACTCCAGCAAACATAGATCCTAGCATTACGGTATCTGCTCCAGCAGCGATTGCTTTAACAATATCTCCCGTGTAACGTATTCCACCATCGGCTATGACAGGAACGCCACTTCCGGCTATTGCATTCGCAACATCATTTACGGCAGTCAATTGCGGAACACCTACTCCTGCGATAATACGCGTAGTACAGATACTTCCTGGGCCAATACCAACTTTAACGGCATCTGCACCAGCCTCAACTAAATATTTAGCTGCTTCTGCTGTAGCGATATTCCCTACCACAACATCTAAATTTGGAAATGCTTTTTTAACTTCTTTTAGTTGCACAACAACTCCTTTTGAATGTCCATGAGCTGTATCGATTACAATAGCATCAACACCGGCCTCCACAAGAGCAGTAACTCGCTCCATCGTGTCGAAAGTTACACCAACAGCGGCAGCAACGCGCAATCTTCCCAATTGGTCTTTGCAGGAAAATGGATGTTCTTTTACTTTGATAATATCTCTATAAGTAATTAATCCAATTAATCGTTTTTCATGATCTAATACAGGTAACTTCTCAATTTTATTTCCTTGCAGAATTCCTTCAGCGGTTTGTAAATCTGTTCCGTCAACCGTTGTGATAATATTTTCTGAGGTCATGATCTCTTTAACAGGTCGATCCATGTTTTTTTCAAAACGAAGATCTCGATTGGTTAAAATACCTTTTAAAACTCGTGAACCATCAATTACAGGGATCCCACCGATACCGTGTTCATTCATAAGTGCCAAAGCATCCTTCACAATCGCATCTTCCAAGAGCGTTATTGGATCGATAATCATTCCACTTTCTGAACGCTTCACTTTCCGAACATGCATGGCTTGCATGGCAATACTCATATTTTTATGTATTACTCCAATCCCTCCTTGTTGTGCTATTGCGATGGCAAGTTTTGACTCGGTTACTGTATCCATTGCTGCAGAAGCAATTGGTGTGTTCACAGTAATATTTCTCGAAAATTTACTTTTTAATTCAACTTCGCGTGGTAATACCTCCGAGTAAGCAGGAGCAAGAAGCACATCATCGTAAGTCAACCCTTCTACAACTTGATTTAAATTTTGTAAAGACATCTGAATCTATTTAAGATAAAAATTCTTGCAAATGTACGAAATTCAAACAACATCTAAAATAAAATTATGTCCTCTAAAACCAATTCAAACGCACTTTTAATTCCAATATTTTGAAATTTAAAAGTAACTTTATACTATACGTTTCGTTCTAAAGATTATGAGGATTTTATTCGTTTTATTTTTTTGTCTTTTGCTTCACCCATTGGGTTTTTCTCAGTCTGTTTTAATTCAAACTGAAAGCAAGCTAATTGATCTTTTTCAAGAGATAAAAAAACAGGAGTCGTTTGATGAAAAAATGGGCTCTAATGAAAAATTCAAATCTCAATTCCACTCCGTTTTGAAGGCTAAAGAAGCCTTTCCTTTTCCGTTTGATTCTCTAAAACTGCAAAAAGGGATAAAAGAAATTAAAAGTTCGGATGATAAAGTTCGGATATTTACGTGGGTTATTAATAATTCGTTTGATGGCACGTATCAATATTTTGGCTTCATCGTTCGAAAAGACGCAGGAAAAAGCAATATAGTTGTTGAGTTAAAAGACAATGAAGATGCCTTAAATGCGCGTATCTCTAAATCGATTGAACCCGCCAATTGGTATGGTGCTTTGTATTTGGATATAATTGTCCGCAAAATAGGCTCCAAAACATATTATACCTTGCTCGGATGGGATGGAAACAATCCCAGTAGTAATATACGGATAATTGATGTCTTGACATTTTCTGGTAAAACAGCCAAATTAGGTGCGCCAATTTTCAAAAATCAAAAAGAAAAGTATAATCGTGTTTACTTTGAGTATTCTGAAAGTGCTTTGATGAATGTGAATTATGAATCAAAATATAAGCGTATTATGTTTGATCATTTGATCCCGGAAGCCCCTAACTTAAAAGGGATTTATTCCTTTTACATCCCAGATTTTTCGTATGATTGTTACACGTGGAAAAATGATGGTTGGCACTTAATGGAGGATGTTATTGGAATCAACAATAAGGAAGATAAAAGCTTAACCATTATGACTCAGGATCGTAACGGAAAACTAAAGAAACGGAAAGTAAAAAACAAATGGGAGAATCCAGGGTCAGATTCAGAAACCACTAATGAATTTAATCATGTAGCTCGCACCCCAGAGTCGGAGAGGCAGGTAGAAACAACTGAAAAGATTCACCATAAAAAACTTAAAAATAAAAAGCAAAACAATCCATTGTTGCCCGAGTCAATATATGGAAAAAAGAAAAAGAAGCGTAAACGAGTGAATAAGCGTTAAATATTGTCCTGCTTCAAAAAAATGACTTAATTTTGTCCATCGCCTATTAACAATTTACGCATGCAACTCGAATCCTGGACTTCTTTTTTAACCGTTACATTATTAATTTTTATTGGAGTCGTATTATACAGAAGATTGTTGCATCATTTTTCTAAAGGTCGAATAAAACCGGAAGATTATTGTATTTTATATGATCTCGAACTTCAAGAAGTGGTAGATAATGTTGAATTTTACTTTACCCTACCAAATAAAACATTCGTAACCTTTGAAATCCTCAATAAAGATTGGCAAGTTGTTGAAGAATTGGAAGCAAAGGATTTTGAACCGGGTGGACATATCGTTAGACTGAATGCAACAGATTACCCAAGTGGCGAGTATTTTTATGGAATTAGAACAGAAGTTCAAAAAATGTATAAGAAATTCCGTAAAGCTTAATTAGCCTGCATGATTTCTTGAATCATTTTGAAATATTCGAAGGAATATAAGGATGAGTTTTCCATTGGTTTTGATAGTTGTTCCTGAATGATTCGCGTGAAATTCGCTATAAATGGTCTTGCTATTTTTTCATACTCATAGGTTCCATCATTGATAGTTTCATCCGCATTTACATACAAACTTACTGAAAAGAGGAAATCTTTTCGATTGACGAAATCAACAACATAGGCAGATTCTGTAACGAAACCATAGGCAATTCCAATTTTACTAAAGGTGCGATACCGACCACTCGATGCGAGCTCATTATTGTTTCCGATGATGGCATATTTATAATAATTATCAGGGTATTGTTTGATGTTGTGGTATGACTTATTCTGCATTTCTCGGGGATAATTTGCCATACATTTGAGTAAAAATTTGCGTGAATTAGAAGATAAATCAAATCGTTCACTTGAATTAAAATGCTGTGGGAATACTAATCTAAACACGGTAGAATGAATATCTTTCAACGGGTAATCTAAATGATAATTGAAATCATACGGTTTCTCCATTTTTTTCCCGTTTTCTAGTTGATATTTTCCAACAAGCTTTGAATCCATAAATGGCAGACGATACATATATTTACTCGAATCTAATAGGGTTTTTTCTTGAGAAAACAGGGTTTTCCCTTCGGCATCGATCAGTGAAAAAGAATTTGTTTCCACATCTTTTCCTCGTGGACAACCCGAAAAACTACTATAAATCATTGAATTAGTTATCTGGTGATTTAATAAAAAATCATTAAGTTTCAAAGGCGTTATCATATGAAAAAACATAGAGTAATAGTAGTTATCACTTATGGATAGCATATCTTCCAAGGCTGTACCAATGGAAATATTTTGTTTTTGGGTGAGATCGGCAAAAGCATTAGATCCGCAGGAAACATCTTTATTCATTTTGACAAAGCATTCTTTTTGAATTTGCATTGAATCCAACATTTCCATGGTAGCAATTGCTGTGGGTAATTTTACCATGCTTGCAGGATAAAAGTATTCATTGGTGCTAAAATCGAACGATTTAAACACTTCATTCCCATCTTCATCACGTTCAATATCTGTAACAATAAATTGCAGATGGAATTTATCCCGGTTTCTTAATACGTAATCTACTAATGAATCTTTTCCTACTAATGATGAATAAAAATCAGATTTTGATTGTTGAGAAAACCCCAAGCTGATTGAGAAAACCAAAAAGAAGGAAAAGATATTTATTTTCATTCGGTATTTTTCGGGGATAAAAAATAAATAACTACTGCTGACAGTATTGTTACTCCCGTCCATACCATTCGCATGGGTTCCATTTGAACAAAATAAAGAATCATCCAAAGTGTTACTCCAATGAATAATAGAGGAGTAAATGGATATCCCCACGTTTTTATCGACGATTCATCTCCCAGTTTTCTAGCCCTTATCACAAATACACCAACTACCGTTAATAAACAGAAAAGCGATAAGGTTAATTCAATATATTGTAAAATCATTCTGAAATCAAATAATAATACAATGGTTATTGAAATCAATGTTTGCAACAGTATCGCATTTACGGGTGCTCCTTTTTCATTTTGTCCTTTCAAAAAAGAAAAAATTCGATAGTCTTCACCCATTCTTTGAGCCACACGTGGTCCTGCAATAAACATAGCATTGATTCCTGAAACAAGAGCAACGGCAAACAATCCAGCAAAAATTAGCGCAGCTTGTTCATTAAACACTTTACTGATTACGATATTGCCTATTGCAACCTTACCGCGCATTTCGTCGAAGGTACACACATACATAAATACTCCTGTTAATGCAAGGTATACGAGGGTAACAATTGCTGTTCCAGTCACTAAAGAGAACGGAAGGTTTTTCTTTGGGTTTTCCATGTTCCCAGCTATGTAAGAAGAAGAATTCCACCCACTATAAGCAAACATTACATACACCAAAGAACCGGCAAAAGGTAAGCTGAATATGGTGCTCCAGCTTGAACTAGTTGGGGAAAAAGAAACATGACTTTTTCCTAATTCGGCTAAAAAGAAAAATGGGGTAATAATAATCACAAGAATAAACATCAATTTGATTGTTGTAATGATGTTTTGAAACAAGCCACCAGTTACAACACCGCCTAACTGAATCAAAGTGACCAACATAATAAGCGAAATTG
>CAIUSK010000164.1 GCA_903901805.1 uncultured Flavobacteriales bacterium | reverse complement strand
TGTTGATTTATTTTATACGTTTTTTGAAGTGCCAATTTAATGGTATCACTAGCATCTTGAAAAATTCCTTCATCAGTCAGCTTTACCAAATCATTACTCATTAAATAGGCAAAAACTCTTGCCATACCGCAATTTGCTATGAAATCAGGAATGAGTGAAATCGTTGAATCAGCCTTTTCTGTTATTGGTCCAAAAAATATTTGCGGATCAGCGAAAGGTACGTTGGCGCCACAAGAAATGACACTAATTCCGGCAGAGATCATTCTGTCTAATTGATTTTCATTAATCATTCTCGATCCTGCACAAGGTATAAAAACATCAGCTTGTAAATCCCAAATTTTGGAATTGACCTCATCATAAGGGATCATTTCTGGATGATTTAACTCATTACCATTCTTGGATAAGTATAAGTGTTTTATTTGCTCAAAACTAAATCCGTTTTCGTTGATTAATCCACCAACTCGATCAATGATGCCAACAATTTTCGCTCCATTTTGAGCTAAATAATATGCAGCTGCAGAACCAACATTACCCCAACCTTGGACTGTAATTTTTTTTCCTTTTAAATCGCCACCCCATATCGAATAATAGTGTTTAATTGACTCAGCAACACCATATCCGGTAATCATATCAGCTACAACGTACTTTCTTTCACTTGAGGGGGTAAAAGTTTCGTTTTCAATAATCTTAAGTACTCCTTGTCTTAGTTGACCAATTCGATTAATTTTTTGAGATTCTTTAGGTTGAAAATGCCCGTTAAAAACACCTTCTTGTGGATGCCAAACACCGCAATCTTCTGTGATGGGAATAACCTCGTGTATTTCGTCAACATTTAAATCGCCACCCGTTCCGTAATAATGCTTTAATAATGGAGAAACAGCCGCATACCACCTGCGCAAAACGCCTTCTTTTCTTGGGTCTTTTGGATCAAAATTAATTCCTGATTTTGCCCCGCCAATTGGTGGGCCAGCAACCGTAAATTTAACTTCCATTGTTTTCGCCAAAGACTCAACCTCTCGCTTATCTAATCCAACTCTCATTCGAGTCCCTCCTCCTGCTGCACCACCTCTCAATGAATTAATAACAACCCATCCTTCAGCCTCAGTCTCTGCATCCTTCCACTCAAAAACAATTTCTGGTCGCTTATTTTCAAACTTATCTAATAGTTCTTTCATTCTTTCTAGTTGATTCCCATAAATTGTAGAATCAAAAGCAAAATTAATAAACAATCGTTTGTAGTTTTAGGAATTTATAAGAGTTACCAACAGTTAATGTGTGAATAAGCTTAATCTTCCCTCGTTTACAATACTTAAATGGAAATGATCACAGATTTTATAATTTCAATGGCACTTTTTACCTCTTCAATCGTAATGGTCAAAGGTGGTGAGAGTCTAAAACTATAGGGATGAGAGAGAAACCAAAATGTTATTACTCCTCGTTTCAAGCACTCTTCAACAACTTTGGCAACCTGGTCTTCAGATTCCATATCAAATGCAAACATCAATCCCTTGCGGCGTATTTCTTTGATTTGCGGCAAGCAACCCAACTCCGATTCAATGTATTTTCCGATTTCTTCCACTTTTTCCCAATCAATTTCTGTTGTTAGTACATCCAACGTTGCTGCTGCTGCCGCGCAAATAACAGGATGACCCCCAAATGTGGTAATGTGACCCAACATTGGGTGTGTTGTAAATTGATTTAAATTTTTTTGCAATGAAACTAATGCGCCAATTGGCATGCCGCCACCTAATGCTTTTCCAAGCGTTAAAATGTCTGGGGTTACTGAAAAATGTTCAAAGGCAAATAGTTTGCCCGTTCTCCCCATTCCACATTGAATTTCATCAAAAATCAATAAGGCACCCACTTCATCACAACGTTTTCGTAATTGTTGTAAATATTCCTTGTCAGGTATGCGAACACCTGCATCTCCTTGAATCGTTTCTAAAATCACACCAGCAGTTTTTTCTGTTATCTGGTTCAATTCAATTTGATTGTTCAAATGAATAAATCTAACATCAGGAAGTAAGGGTCTGAAGGGCTTTTTCTTAATTTCATTCCCGGAAATACTCAAGGATCCATTCGTGCTTCCATGATAAGAACCTCGAAACGAAACAATTTCCATGCGGCCAGTTACTCTTTTTGCTAGTTTTATGGCTGCTTCATTTGCTTCAGTTCCCGAATTGACAACGTAAACACTGTTTAATGAAGCTGGTAAAATTGACGTAAGTTTTTGAGCAAAGTTTACCTGTGCATCTTGAATAAACTCACCATAAACCATAACATGCAAGTGCTTGTCTACTTGATTTTTAATCGCTTCAACAACTTTTGGGTGTCTGTGTCCAATGTTATTTACAGCAACACCAGCTATAAGATCTGTGTATTTTTTTCCTTGCTTGTCATAAATAAAAACACCCTCTGCACGCTCAATTTCAATCAAAAATGGAAAGGGGCTCGTTTGACCTTGATGTGTTAGAAAAACATCCTTCGAATTCATGGAGTTTAACCTTTTCGAGCGATTACTTTTTCCACTGCATCAATAATATTCGCTGTATCTATGCCATATTTAGTCATTAATTCCATCGGTGTTCCACTTTCACCAAATGAATCATTTACAGCAACAAATTCTTGAGGAGCTGGAAGTTTTCTAGCTAGCACTTGTGCAACTGCTTCACCCAAACCACCATTCATCATATGCTCTTCAGCCGTGACAACACATTTTGTTTTAGCAACTGATTTTAAGATTGCATCTTCGTCCAAGGGCTTAATGGTATGCATGTTGATTAACTCAACTGATATCCCTTTTTCTGTCAATGCTTTTAATGCTTCAATGGATTTCCAAACCAAATGTCCGCATGCTATTATCGTTACATCAGTACCTTCGGTTAAAACATCTGCTTTTCCAATAATAAATTTGGCATCAGGTCTCACGAAAATAGGCATTACAGGTCTTCCAAATCTCAAATATACGGGTCCTTGATGATCTGCAATGGCAATAGTAGCTTGTTTTGTTTGGTTAAAATCAGCAGGAACAATAACGGTCATGTTTGGCAACATCCGCATCATTCCGATATCCTCTAAAATTTGATGGGTGGCTCCATCCTCACCCAAGGTTAATCCAGCATGCGAAGCACATATTTTCACATTCTTTTGCGAGTATGCCACTGATTGACGAATTTGATCATACACCCTGCCCGTTGAGAAATTTGCAAATGTTCCGGTATAAGGTATTTTACCCCCAATAGTTAAACCAGCTGCCATTCCAATCATATTTGCTTCAGCAATTCCTACTTGGAAGAAACGATCTGGATTTTCATTTTTAAAGGCATCCATTTTCAAAGATCCGGTCAAATCCGCACACAGTGCAACAACGTTAGGATGAGTTTTCCCTAATTCTGCTAGGCCTTCGCCAAATCCCGATCGAGTATCCTTGTTTCCAAATATTTCAAATTCAATCATTGCCTTATAATTTAATGGTTGTTATTCTGTTTGATTCTATTTTAACGAATTTTTCACCTGAGTAATTCGTAGATTTCTGATTTTTTAATCGATAAACTAATTTATAATTTCCAGGTTGCAATTGCCATTGGCCTTTTCTTGATTTATCTTCCAAATTACAAACCCAATCCAATGAATTATCCTGTTTCACTAGAAATACTTGAGCTACATAATCGTTTGAAAATTGATAGTCAAATGTTCCTGGAGCAACAATATCAATTATTTCGATTTTACTTTGTGTTACGTTCATTTTGGAATATGATCGGGGCAACGTTAGTACTTCAACATCATAGTTGCCAACAAGGTATTTAACAGTTGAGTTTAAGTATTGCACATTGAGCGTTGATTTTGAGTCGTTGGATAAAATCCGAACTGGAATTTGCTTGGTTTTATCATAACAAGTGCTACAGCTG
>CAIUSK010000163.1 GCA_903901805.1 uncultured Flavobacteriales bacterium | reverse complement strand
TTGTATTATTGCATTGTTGTTAAATAGCAATTGTTTTTTATAGAGGTTTATGAGTATATGCATGCATTAAAAAATAATATATACCATTCAAATTATCCAAAACATATTCCATTTATTATCTCTAATAGTGAAGAACATTCTATGTCCTTTTCATTAAAGCGATATATTGAAATAAAAATTCATGAAAAACTCATTTTGCCTGGTAAAAAGCAAATGATTGTACATGTAATGGGTTCATATCGTCGAGAGCCAGGCATGATTTCAAAAAAAGAAAAAACTGATAAAGCATTTAATTGGCAGAGGCCAACCGTTAATTTTATAAACGATGAATATGTTGAGGTATTAGTTTATCCAGGAAGAGATTATGTTAGACACTATGCAAGTTTACTGGGGACATGGTATGCATTAAATAAAATTGATGCGCGTGTAACTTATGAGCTACCAGATGAGTCTTTAGCTTGGAATGCTATTCAAGAACATATGCCAGTTAATTTAACACCATCAGACATTGCAATTGTTGGTTATGGTGTTGATTTTTTCAGTGATGGCATGTGGGAAGGCCTCGGACCTATTCGCTGGAGTAGACAAAAAATTGGATCCCAGTGGATTACATGGATTGGTTGTGAGCATAGCATTTGGGGTGATATCGGGGGAAGATTTTTTGGAAAATTAGCTCAAAAAGGATTTCCAAAAATTATTTATATCGGCAAATTAGGAACTCTAAAAGAAACAATTCCTCCCAATGAATACTTGGCAACTGGATCTTCTAGTTATCTCGATGGTGAAACTATTACGTGGGATAATATTTTTGATTCTATTTCATCTGAAAAAGAAAAAATCATTACTGGAAAACACTATAATTGTCCATCCGTCATTTTTGAAACCCAAGAATGGGTAAAAAAGAATATGCAACATTATGATTTTGTAGATCCAGAAATAGGGCATATGGCAAAATGGACTAAAAATTTTGGCAGTAATTTTAGTTATTTGCACATTATTTCAGATAATCTTGCTAAAAAATACAGAGAAGATCTTTCAAACGAACGTCAACAATCAGTAATCCACAAACGTGACACGCTTATCAAAACCACTTTAAAATCTGTTTTATTCAAGGCATTACAAAATATCCCCACTAACAATTAAAATGATAACTGAAAAAATTCGTACTAGTTTGGTTTGGATCTATAAAGATCATATCTTAGGATTTTGGGCGCAAGATCTTAAATCTAATCATCCTGAAAAAATATATTTTTTTCTTCCAGGTGGAAAACCCAATCTAGGCGAATCTTTAATAAACGCTGTATTACGTGAAACACTAGAAGAAACTGGATTATCACCAAATTTAATTTTTGATTATCAAGGGATGCCCAAACAATGTCTAAAAACATACTTCATGGAATGGGGGAATATCATGTACTACTGTAAAACAACCTATTTTTTTAGTCAATCTATTCCAAATGCACATCCAGAAAAGATCAAAGATGCAGATTATCATCAAGGAAGTCTTTGGTTACCTATTTGTCAAATACATGAAGCCATGAAAGAAACCCCAATTTTTTTAAATCACTTAAAAGAGTTTTT
>CAIUSK010000162.1 GCA_903901805.1 uncultured Flavobacteriales bacterium | reverse complement strand
GTGATAGAGCTAGCGGCTTTATTGCACGATGTTTCTGATCATAAATACAACGGTGGAAATTGGAATGCAGGAAGTGAACTTACTAGAGAAATCCTTTTCAAATTAGATGCTTCTTTGGAAGTGACTTCAAGAGTTGTGGCTGTTGTATCGCAAGTTTCTTTCAAAGGTGCAAAGGTTTCAGATTCCACCGATTCAATTGAGGCTCAAATTGTTCAAGATGCAGATCGTTTGGATGCTATTGGAGCTATTGGAATTGCGCGTGCTTTTGCCTATGGAGGGAATAAAAACAGACCATTATATGTACCGGAAGTTGCACCGGTTTTACATCAAACAGCAGATGAATACAAAAATTCTGTTAGTCATACGGTGAATCATTTTTATGAGAAGCTATTTTTATTAAAGGATCGAATGCATACACAAACCGCTAAAAACTTAGCACGTGAACGCCATCTTTTTATGGAAGAATTCTTAAGTCAGTTCTATTCAGAATGGAAATCACTTAAATAAAAAAGCAGGAAAATTTAAAAGAAATACTTTTTCTGAAGCTCGAGTTAGGGCAGTGTATAACCACCTTTTATATTCTTCATCAATCATTTCTGGTGTCATATACCCAAAATCGATATAGACATTTTTCCATTGACCTCCTTGAGATTTGTGACACGTTACGGCATAAGCAAATTTCACTTGCAATGCATTGAAATAGGGGTTTTTCATTATTTCAGCATAGCGTGTAGATTTTGATTTTATGTGGATATAATCTTTCTCAATTTCGAAAAACAAACTTTTTATTCGCTCTCTTTCGAGATTTGGACCTTCGCAATAGAGTGACTCTTCAAATAAAATTACATCCATTGTAGATTCTTCTTGATCTAATAATTCGATGTTAGCATGCAGAAATTCGAACCCGTAAATAGTCTCTCGGCGTTTCAGTTTAACTACACGTATTAGTTCACCATTTGCTAAGAATCCTACTTTAAGTTGCTGAGCCCAGTAGTAATTATTTTTAACAATCATTAGATCGTCGTTTCCTTGTAATGTTTCCTCTCTCCACAAAATGCGCGATCTAATTTGACGATTAAATTCATTCGCTCTTTTATTGCTTCGTGTGATTAAAATTGATTCCTCCGTACCAACAGTGTCGTATGATTTTTCAAGGAATTCTTGAAGAGAAAGACCATCGATTTGAATAATATCAGTAAAATCATTAAGGATCAGTTGAATATCGGTTGAATCTGACCGAAGTTTACTTGCGTTAAAAAGGATGCCTGACTCCAACGTTTGCCGCATCACCTGGGTTAAATGAACATGATTCACTTGAAAATTGGTGAAATGTTGCATCATATATGCTTTGTCTAATGCGGGAGAAAATAAACTGCCAACGGGCGGTAATTGTCCAGAATCACCAATAAAGATTAGTTTGCAATTTTCTCCGCTATATACATATTCAATTAAATCCTCCAATAAATTTCTGCCCACAAATCCCTTATTATCAATTGAGAATTCAGGAATCATAGAGCTTTCGTCTACTACAAACAAGGTATTCTTTGAGGTGTTCTTTGAAAGTGACATTTGAAAACCTCCATCGATTTTATCGGTGGTTGAATAAATAATGCGGTGAATAGTAAACGCATTTTTTTGGGAATATTTTGATAGAACTTTTGCTGCCCGTCCTGTTGGGGCCAATAACATTGTTTTAATTCTAATTTGTGATAAAGTTCGAATAAGACTTCCCATGAAACTAGTCTTCCCTGTTCCGGCATAACCCGAAATTAAAAGAATATTTTTGGGGATATCTGCTGAAATAAATTCTTCCGTTTGTCCAATAAGTCTTTGTTGATCATCGGTTAGTTCGAATGAAAAATTGGTCTCAAATAGATTTCGAAAAGTAAAAAGGTCTTTTTTTTGTATAAACATGAATAAATTGTCGATATTTTAATTGGTATCGTTAAATTTGTATTTCTGAAAAT
Organism: uncultured Flavobacteriales bacterium; assembly: GCA_903901805.1. Classification (GTDB taxonomy): domain Bacteria; phylum Bacteroidota; class Bacteroidia; order Flavobacteriales_D; family Crocinitomicaceae; genus UBA952. The sequence goes on along the minus strand of CAIUSK010000162.1, from coordinate 2,081 downwards.
TGTAGTTTTGTAACAATATTAATTTTTCGTTTATGTCAAATTTAGGACTTTTATTAAAAAAATTCTCCATCCCTGTTTTATTCTTAATAACAGGCTTAGGTATGTTGTATTTTGGAATATCAACAGATCAGAACGCTGTTTTTAATTTATCATCATTTTTATTGCTTGTTGCTGCAATATTAAGTTTTTTATATTCTTGGGGAGGATTGTCAAAGAATTTATTTGTAATTACAGGAGCTGTTTCGGGGGTGATAAGTCTTGTTCTTTTATATTTATCCTACAAAAGTGTTAGTGATACTGAGGTTTACAACAGTAATTATAAAAAATGTAAAAGTTTAGCGATTTCTAATTTAAGTGATTTACGAACTATCCAGATGGAATATGTTAAGGTAAATAAAAAATATGCTAGTTCACCAGCAGAATTATTAGCATTCCTTAAAACAGCAACAGTTGATTCAATAGCAACAGCGGGAATAATACCTTCAAGAAAACTATCAACTGCAGAGAGAGATTTCTTGTACAGCGATAATAGACCTATCGATTACAACATGAATTTAACAGAAGCTTATCGTTTGTCTAAATCTTCAATTTGCCCGGCAGATTTGAAAGATTTTAAGTATGATACACTCCAAACATCGTTGTTAGGATCAAAGTTTATTTGGAACAAATCATACAACGAGAGTCGTTTGAAATCAGGATTTCCAAAATTCAGTTCCGATTCTTTGTTTTCTATTCCGTTTGCAGGTGGAAAAGAAATGTGGAAGTTTGAGACAGGTACAGCTTTGAAAGGAAGAGAAGAAGTTCCAGTGATGCGTATTTCCGGTAAGTTACCATACGCTGAGGTTCAAGGTAAGAAAAATGAATTCATATTTGTTGGTAAATTAGATATTCCTGAAACAACTCCTGTTGGTTCATGGGAAGATGAGTAAAATGGAAAATATTCTGTTTGAACTTTCAAACACACAATTATCCGTTCATCATTTATCGAGTAATTCAATCGTAGCCTCGTGGTATCTTGATTTTTCTTCGAAACCAGAACTTCAGAGAAAAGATTATGTCGCAGATTTTATTGTTCGAGAAGGAATCTCCCTTTTAAATTATGCTAATGCATTGATTCTTTGGTCGACCAATCAAACTGTTTTAGTTCCGAATAAACTTTTTGAAAACACTTCCATAGATTCTCTATTATCCTTAAGTTTTGGTGATAAATTCATTAAAAATGATACGGATTATAATCGAAACCCCATATTGGGTATTGTAACGATTTACACGATTCCATTATGGATAAAATCCTTGTTTGTCACTAAGTTTCCAGGTGCTAAAATTATTCATTCTTCTTCCGCATGGCTTAATTATTTAGCTACAAAAAATACAAATGTAAAATTTCATGGTGTATTGGTTTTAGCTGAATCGACCTCAACATTGGTAGTTTTTCACGAAGATAAACCGGTGGTTTTTGTTCAAAATACATTTTCGGCCGTTGAAGATATAATCTACCACACTACATATTCACTTCAAAAAATGAATTTGTTAGAGAAAAAAGGAATTATTGAAATCTTTTCCTTTGATCGGGAAAAGTCAGATGTCCCTAATCAGCTAATCACAAAAATGAATGAACTAAATATTGCCTCAACAATTGAGTGGAAAAGCAATACGGAGCTTGATCTTAATTCATTTGATTTATGCGTATAGTTGGTGGTCTTTATAAAGGTAGAAGGGTTGCTGTTCCTTCCAACTTTCCTTCGCGTCCAACAACAGATTATGCTAAGGAAGGTTTGTTTAATGTGCTTGAGAATCAATTGGATATTGAAAAAAAGAATGTGTTAGATTTATGTTCAGGCACTGGGAATATAGCATTAGAGTTCCTTTCTCGAGGGGCGGATTTTGTTACTTGTGTTGATATACATACGAACTGCTTGAAATTTGTTCAAAAAAATGCCGCTTCAATAGGAATAGAAAAAAAAATTCGAACCATGAAGCTGGATATTTTGACTTTTCTACAAAGAAATAAGCACCAGTATGATCTAGTTTTTGCTGATCCTCCTTACGATTATAAGGATTATGAAACATTGATTAGACTG
>CAIUSK010000161.1 GCA_903901805.1 uncultured Flavobacteriales bacterium | reverse complement strand
ATATTTCAACGGCACACATGTTTTATTTATTGACTCAAAGAAAGTGTCAAGGAATTAAAAAAGAAAATTTAGAGAAATTTGATTATGATAAAGCATTGAATTTAAATAAAAATGTTTTATGAGTAGAAAAAAAAGAGTCTTTGACTTAAGCAATTGGATTTTCTGGATAATTTTATTAATTATAATCATAATTGGTTCACCACTTTTAAGAAAAGGTATCTATAAAGATGAGCCATTAATTTCGTGGCTAAACGGATTTGATACGGTTAATGTTGTCATAAACGATCCGCTTTTTATAAAAATTAAAGACCCAAAGAATATACAAATAACTAATTGGAAATGGACCGGGTTTGATAATAAAGAACATGCAATAACATTCAATTATCCCATTGAGTATGTAGAAAGAGCAAAATCGTATAGGACAAATTATGGTAATAATTTTACAGAAAGCCAACTCTACTATGATTTTGTAAATATTTCTAATCCTGTCTTAGACTCAATGACAAGTGCAATGAAGGTTGATATGAATAATAATATGATCACTCAACCGCAACAGATTTTAGATTATGTTGTTTCAGCAATCCAATTTCCAAAATACACTAAAATCACTGATATAGATGAATGTCCATGTAATGACATGAATAGGGATTGGAAAAATGATTGTAATGCACGATTAGACGGAAGTGGTTGCTGCAATAGTGTCATACCTTTTGCAGTTTTTACACCGGCAGAATTTATTCTGAAAAAAACTGGCGATTGTGATACAAAGGCTTTGATTGCCTATGCAATATTGAAAAAATTAGGTTTTGATGTTGCAGTAATTGTCGGAGATGCAGATGGTGGGGCGCATGCTATGCTAGCGGTTGCTAATGTTAGCCCTGTGGTATTTTCAAATTATGTTACATTTGATTCAAAAATGTATTTCCCATGGGAGGTAACATCTAGAAGCAATAGTTCTGTATTGGGTTATACTGGAATGTGGAATAATTGGTCGAATTGGAAAGTTTCTATAAATTAAAAATAAATCATATGAAAATTGCAATTAGTAACTTAGTATTAACACTTTTTTTTAGTCTTTCTTACTTTTATATAGCATATAAAGTACTTAGGGCTTTTTTTGAAAAAATTAGCAGGCCTCTTTCTCATGCATCGCATGTTTTATTGCTTTGTTCATTGTTGGGTTTTGGGATTATTTTATATAATATTTCTGACATTGCTACCAATGCTTTTCAATTTTATGCCATAAAGTCGCAAATCGGTAAGGGTGTTATGTATTATATATTATTTGGAACTTTTGGATTTTTATCGTCATTATTTCTTTTTCACACATCCCTTTTTCTAGTTAAAATTGTAACAAAAGAAAACGAAAAAGCCGAATTAGCTAGAAATAACTATCATATTGCCGGATTGCATGGAGTTATATTTTTATTGCTCTGCCTTACACTGTGTTCTTCTTTATCAAGTGTTGTTAATACACTGATTGCTTATCCAAGATTCCCAAATTAGTTCAAATAAAAAATTGTCATATTATTTTTTTCTAAAATAAGAAATTCCCCTTATCTTTATATTACACAATTTTAATATAAAAAGTTTATGAAATCAATTAAATTATTACTTCCCCTTTGTCTATTAATGACAATCATTTTTTCTTCTTGTGGTGGTGGTCACAAAGATCAACTTTTTGACTACTTAGCAGTTAAAACAAAAAAAGATGCCAACAAAATCAGCTTAATAGATTTTGAAGGTAAAATTGTTGCAGAAGATGAATTTGATGCAGGCT
>CAIUSK010000160.1 GCA_903901805.1 uncultured Flavobacteriales bacterium | reverse complement strand
GATGCCTATAAATGGGAAGTAAAGCGAATTAATATTACATCGAATAATGAACCGAAAGATTTAATTTTTAAAAGAGTAAGGAATGCTTATTTTAATGATAAATTCTTTAATGGCTTAACATTTGATTTTGAAGCAGAAAATCCAATGAGAAGAAAGGATAGCACTCATTTAGTTGACTATAAACGATTTTATCGCTTGGGTGATAGTGTAGTGGTTAAGTTTTCGAAAATGGATTTGAATACATATAATTTTTTTGATAAAAAGTTTGCCCAAATGTCCTCTGCTTCAAGTCCTTTCTCAACACCAATCAACGTGCCTTCAAATTTATCAGGCGGTGCTTTGGGAATTTGGGCAGGATATTCTCCTTGGTACGATACCTTGTATTGCATACCATAATACCCAATTTGCTATTCATAACTTTTCTTTTCCGTTTGGTTTTATCCTTTAGGTTTGAATAATTTTATGCCTATGATTGAAATTCCTTCGAATTTTATTGTTTCAGCTGAACTTGAGAATGTGGTTTTAAGTTTTCTGTCCGAATGGCAATCTGCAAATAAAGTAATTCGAGTAAAAACATCTGGTTCAACAGGCGCGCCCAAAGAAATCGTTCTTTCAAAAAATGGAGTGATTGCTTCGGCTCAAAACACTATTCAGGTTTTTAATTTATCAACCGATACACGTGCCTTGTTATGTTTACCGCTTACTACCATCGGTGGAAAAATGATGCTCGTTAGGGCCTTACAATGTTCCATGCAACTGCACATTCAATACCCTTCATCTAATCCATTAAAATCATTCAACTTTCCAATTGATTTCATTGCTGTTACTCCCATGCAGCTCAAGGTGATGCTTGATGAATCTGAGTTAGAATTAAAAAAAATTGCGACAATTTTAGTAGGAGGCGCTCCAATTTCAGCAGAGTTGGAAACTCAATTACAGGAAAAAAGAATTACGGTTTATCATAGTTATGGTATGACTGAAACGGCAAGTCACGTGGCTTTAAGGCGCATTGGTTTTGAGAGTGAGGATTTTTATAAGGCATTACCAGGAATTCATTTTTCTGTTGATGAAATTCAAGCTTTAGCAATCAGTTTTTCCGCATTGAAGTCAGAGCTTATTCAAACTACGGACCAAGTGGAATTGTTATCAGAAACAACATTTCGTTGGCTAGGAAGGACGGATTTTGTAATCAATTCGGGTGGGGTCAAAATTCATCCAGAAGAAATTGAACGCTTACTTGCTCCACAAATTCCTCATTCATTTTTTATTTCCAGCATACCAGATCCAACATTGGGTGAACGCGTTGTTCTTTTTATTGAAGTAGAGGAAAATAGATCCTTAGATTTTGATATTGATTTCCCAAGGTATGGACAGCCTAAAGAGGTGATTTGTTTGCCTGAATTTAGTTATACACCGAGTGGTAAAATTGACCGCAGATTAACTAGAAAGTGCTATTTAGAGCTAAAAAAATGAAAAAGTACTATCAACTATTAGGCCTTACTGAATCTGCTACGGATGCCGAAATTAAACGCAATTATCGAAAATTAGCTTTTGAGTATCATCCTGATAGAAATTCATCCGCAAGTGCCCAAGAGAAATTTATATTGATTCAAGAGGCGTACGAGATTGTTACAGGAAAGAAAAAGATTCCACAACAACGAGTGGGTGATTATAGTTCACGTAGAACGAGACAGGATGAATCTTGGGAGGAAAAGGTGAAAAAAGCACGCTCAAAATACGAGGAAAATAAGCGGCATCAAGAGCAAGTGATAGCAAATTATTTTATTCGGTTAAGAACGGGTTGGAGATGGCACATTCTGCGTGTCTCTGCAATTGTGGGATTAGTCATATCTCTCTGCATGCTAGTTGATTTGTTTCTCCCTAATCACCTAACAGAAGAACGGGTTGTGCGTTATTCTAAAGAAGTGTATTCATCGGTTGGTTCTGCACAAATATCACTCATAGAAACGGCTAAAAATGAAAAAATGTGGGTACAAACTCAGAATTATAGTTTGTACAGGCATAACAATAATGTTCTGGTTGAGCGAAGTTGGATTTTTCATTCTCCTATTCTCGTTAAATCCAATCAAAAAAATACGCAATATATAATTCCGGTTCATTTTACCTTTTTTTGGGCTTGGATGATTATTGCGCCCTTATTTTTAGTGCCTTTTTTCGTTTGGTTTTATAAAAAAAATAATCCGCTTTTTGTCATTTCATATCATGCCAGTGTATTTATGATAAGCATAGGGATTTTTTATTTTTTATTTACCGAAGATCGCTGGTTTCATTTATTGACAATGGGATATTTTTGACATCTACTGCATATTCCACACAGTGAAAAAATCCATGGAAAGTGCAACCGAAAAATGAAGCAATACTCCTAACCAAATTGAATTGGATTTCAAACTCATCGATCCAAGTACTATTCCTGCAATAATTGCTCCCACCGTTTCTGGTAATGGTTTTCCGAAATGAATCATACAATAAGGAATAACCATGATGAAAATGGAATAATACCCGAACCGTTTTTTAAGGGCATGAACCATAAACCCACGAAAAAAGAATTCAAGTCCAACAAATTGAAGGAAATAAAATGCTTCCCATACCAGTAAGTGTTTTACAGAAGATGAAGGGAAATGTAATTTATAAAATGGATAACTATGTTGAAATTGATCAGTTTGAGAAGCAAACCAGACTAAAGGAAGCATAATAAGTAGAAAAAGGAGGTAAAACCGAATTCCTTTTGTAATTCCTTTCAGCGAAAGTCCGTAAGAAGCAATATTTTCCCTCCAACTATATTTAATAATCAAAACGGGTACAATAAAATAAAAGAAAAAGGAACACAATGCCCAATAATTTAAGTCAAGAAGTTGGTAATCATCTATCTTTTGAAGCAGGGAGCTGATTGAAGTAGTTTGATGTTCAAAGCCCATCCAGCCTATTAGTTGAAGTGATTTTTGGATAGTGTTCAGGTATTGAATGGCAACGAGCGAAAACACTGAAACAAGAATTGTAACCAGAACTTTTTTATCAAATGATTCTTTTGGATGATATTTGTAAAATATATCTCCGAATAAAGATTGAACTAGTTGTCGAAATTTAAGCACGCTTTTAATTTTAATTCAAGTAATAGCTAAAATAGCTACATTCTGACACAATGTCTTGATAGAATTGCGTGTTAAAATAGGTGTTTTTTAACACGGCAAAGTTTTTCTGATATCCTTGTTGCTTAATGTCAACTAGGAATTTATAAAAATTCAAGTTGTCTTCATAATTATCTCGAATTTCCCCATAATTCTGCGTGAATAAATTTAATTCGCAGCGTGCAGCCATAAAATGGGCCTTTGCTTCAAGTTCTTTATTATTTAATCCAGTGGAAAGCGCTTTATTCAAGAAGTTCATGGATATCGAATTATCAGTAAATCCATTTGGTGTTGTTGAACAACGATAATACGCTAGAAATTGCCAAGAATCGCTGTAATAAGATAAATTATAATAGGCTAAACCTAAATAATAATAATCAATGGCAGAATTTGATGCTTTGGCTTTCTCAAAATGCATTTGTAGTTTTTTGGCCAAGTCCAGTTTAGTGAGGCTGTTTTCATAATTTATTTCTTCATTTGAAATGATTTTATGCGTTTTAGCACTCATTTCAAAAGGTGTTGTGTAACTTGTTGATGCACTAATAAAATTTTGGGGAAGTTTTTCAAAAATGAAAATGGCTTCTTTCAGTCTTTCGGGATTGCGCATCAACAACGTTGCTTTTAACTCTTGAAATATATAGTTGATATCAGATAATTTATTGGTATAAAAACGCATATCATAATCAAATTGCCTTCCGATGCCAAAATAATACCTTCCTGCATATTCTACAAGTTTTGTTTTTTCAGTAGTTTCAAAGGCGTTCAACAATTCAGTAATATATTCGTGAGAAAGTGCTCTTTTTCCTTGTTCGGTTTCATTCCAGTCTTTGTAATCCCGCCTAAATAAGTCTGAATCCATTGTTCCCCCATTGAAAACTAATTCCTTAAACGCGTTTTTACCTTTTACTTTAGCATAGATTAATTGAAAAAGGTATTCATTTATTGTATTATAGTCTTCAGTGGCTTTTCTGTAATAATTTGTTTCATAATATGCAATATTCGACGTTTCTTTTGATACAGTAGAAATGGAAGAAAGGGTTTCATTGTCGAAGTTTATTTCATATAGTTTATGGCCTATTATATTCTCATCCACAATGTTCAGTTCTGACTTGGAAGAAACGTAATTAAGGATATCGATAACTGTGTGTTGCCTTTTTAAGTTTTCATCTTTTGGAATATTTCCATCCAACACGGCTTTACAACTTGCATAATCTTTGTTCAGGAAATGTAAATAAGCTAGGCTCACATGCCAGAATTTATTCTCGTCGTCTTTTGGTAGGATTAATTTTGTTAGATCAACTAGGCCTTTGATATAATTGATTGCCTCATCCTTTGACTTGATTGGATCATCTTCAGAAGAATAACCAAAGCTGTCTCCATTCTGAGGAAGTAGTAAATATTCCATTTTATTTATTTCATGACTCATCAAAACACGTGCATATTCATGGTTTCCTCCATTTTTGAGAATAAAATCAATATCATCAATGGCTAAATTTTTAGTTTCCATTCCGCGAATGAAATGCAAGGCGAGTTTCTCATCATTCGATTGACAAAGGGTTTTCGCCTCATTCAATTCTTGGTCTGAATTGATGGAGATACTTAAGTAGGCGCTTTCTCGTCTGCTAGGAGAATTAACATAGACTTTAGAAAAATAATAATTGGCCTCTGCTTTTCTACCCATACTTGCTAGAGCACCTGCGTAATGATCCATAGCCCAATAACCTATAAAAGAATTGGTTGCTGCGAAATTTCTTTCAAAAGTGTTTAATACATCCTGATATTTTTCTTCGTAGCGGTGAAGCTTAATAATTTGAAAAGCGAGTCGTTCTTTAATTATTGGATGTTGGGCAACCTCCAGCATTTGATTCGCTTTTGCTATTAATCGATTATATTCTTCTGGATTTTTAGTTTTTTCCTTTTCTTCGTACGACCAAGGATCAGGGGTATACGCCTTCAAATGATTTTCTATCTGAAGGGAAAGTTGCAAGTAGTTAATGAAAACAATTTCTTTTTGCTCAATATCTTTATCTAAAATGCGTGCTTGTTTTAGGTTACTCATTTCAGCGGCATAGGAGGTAAAACCTTCTTGGCGATAGATAATCGGGATTAAATCTTTTGCTATATATTTATTTTCTAGAAAATTTGCCCATTCGGTCGCATTTTGCAATTGAATCGAATACGTTCCATACAAGGATGAGTTGTAGTTCCAAAGGTTAAAACTTGATAGTGTTTTCCCGTTCGAAAAAACTAAATCCCTGTCAAAGAGCATATTATAATACATATAATTCCCACCACAGTTTTGGCCATTTTTCGGAATGGTAAGATTAATTAATATAAGAACTAAGGGTAGAAAAGAAGTCTTTTTCATAATTTGAAATTGAATTGGAACTGATATGATAGAAAATCACTTCATTGAAATGATGTTTAGATTTTTGTAGAACCTTCGCGCATCGCAATATGGTAGAGGGGTCTGATTCTTCCATGCGCAAAATATCATTTTTACAAAAGTAGGTATTGTCATAGTAAAAACTTGAATCTGCCCGAAACTTATTTTCTCCTAGTTTACTGAACGCGAATGATTTCAACGAGTTACGGTCGATGTCATTTACAATCAGAGTTAATTTTCCTAATCTATAAATTAATCCCCAATGGTAGGAGGGAAGCGCTAGATCTAATGGAAGCGGATATGGATCGATTTCCAAGATATATTTCTGTAATTCAGCTTCTGAAATAATCGAATTATCTGTTTTTTGATTGTCAACTTTACCCATGTTATAGCACATTAAAATAGCTTTTTTAACGGGAGGAACACCTGTTTTTTTAGGATACTTAAATTGATGCAAACGCAGCGTGGAGGTAAT
>CAIUSK010000159.1 GCA_903901805.1 uncultured Flavobacteriales bacterium | reverse complement strand
CGCAATGGAAGAATCGTTTTGTCAAATAATATTTTGACACTGAACAAAAGAAGAATCAAACAAAATGCAAAGGATGAAACTCCAAATAATCCATAGATAAAAACATGTGATGTCCAGGCGCCTAGTTTTCCCAGCCAATTGTCAACAGGTGTATTTTCACTTAGAAAAATAAAGTCGATAAAATTTTTGTTTAATACCCTGTCTTGGTCGTTTTTCCAAGTGAAAAGGTAAGAAATGCAGGCAGCGAAAAGAAAAATTGAGAAAATAAAAAGTATTGTACCGAAAATCGTTTTAAGTTTTGCTAAATCAAATTTCAATTGAGGAAGGCTTGCTTTGTTGTCCGTTTTTTTTTCAGTGCTTTTGGGTTTTGTTTTTCTTGGCTGTTTGGAGCGTTGGGAAACACTGTCGAATAGATCTTCAATTTCAGATTCGTTATCAGGTATGTATTCGTTTTCTGCCATGGATATAAAATATGCTATCTACGAAATTAGGTGTAGAAATCATAGAAAACTGAATGATTTAACCGAACTATGCACAATAAGATGTTAGCAAAGCACAATCTGTTTGTTGACAATTCAACATCGAGACAATTAAAGGCTAATTTTTTTTGTATTCTTTTATCTCCAGTAAGAATTCAGGATGTGTTTCGATGTGATTCCCGATTACTACGAGAGTAGCTCCAGCTTCATGATAATCTTTTATTTGTTGAATCGTTTTAATGCCTCCACCGATAATTAACTGTGTGTCGATTTGAGAAATCATTTTTACAGCTTCGATCGGAATACTTAATTTCGCTCCACTTCCAGCATCCAAATAAGTGGCTTCGTGTCCTAAAAATTTACCTGCCAATGCCGTTTTATACATAATCGCATGCTCTGTTGAAGGTATGGGTGTTGTTTGACTCACGTATGCCACAGAACTATTTGTCCCTCCGTCAATGAGTAAGTAGGAGGTAGGTATTACTTTTAATTTCATTTTTGCAATGTCCTCTGCCGATTCAATTTGACTTTCAATCAAATAATATGGGTTTCGTCCAGAAATGAGGCATAAAAATAATAAGGCGTCTGCTTCTGGCGATAGTTGCTTTGGCGAACCGGGGAAAATTATTAGTGGAATTGAACAGTTTTTCTTAATAAATCCGACCGTAAATTGAAATTCTTCGCGGGTACCTGTACTGCCGCCAATAAAAATAAGGTCGATTGCTGCTTTTTCGCAATTGCGGATGATGTTTTGTAGTTCGTTTACATCTTTCGATTTGTCAGGATCAACTAAAACAGCAATTCCTTTGGTGAATTCAAAAATGGTGGATCTATTTTGTTTGATCATGCGGTGGTATTAACGCAAATTAAGGAATTGTTTTCTTCCAAAATTAAAAAATGGTAAATCTTTTCTGGTTTGAGCCTTGAATAACCGGTCCAACTATCATCACTTATTCTGGTTGTCATTAACTCCTTTTTATAATCAATTGTTTTGTCATCCAATAATTTTATAAGGCATTCCTTAATACACCAAACAATCGTTTTTTCCTTTAATGTATGAACAAAGCCTGATTCATCTGGGTGTAAATACCGTTCAGATACTTTTTCTATGCGTTCATGAATTGTTTCTATGTCCAATCCCAAATTTTCTAAACTAGACCAAGCCAATCCAATCCAGTTTTTTGAATGACTAATTGAAATTGAATGAGATTTAGAAGCGAGAAAGGGTTTCCCGTTATGATTATATTCAAGTTTTTCTTGCGGATGAAACATAGTTAGTAAATATGCTACACCCGCTTTTTCAATCAATCTTTTTTCATTAAAAAAAGTCTTTTCTGAATTGCTTTGTGGAATTTTCAATAATTCGACATCAATTATACCCTGTTCGACAAGTTTTGAGAACTCATCAAAAGTTTTCTTGTGCTCCTCGGGTGCTTGTGTCTTTATGCCTTTAGATAAGAGGTATGCTTTCGCTGCATAAAAAATGCAGTAATACGCATGAGAGATAGTTGCACTATAATAAGTGTCTTCTTTCATTGCAAAGATTTCTATCTGCATCTGTTTGTCATCGCTGATCTTCTGGATAATACTGGATAAGTTTAATTCATTTTCAGCTCTAGTAAGATAAATTTTATGCTCGAAATCCATTGCTTAT
>CAIUSK010000158.1 GCA_903901805.1 uncultured Flavobacteriales bacterium | reverse complement strand
GGTTTGAAAGGCAGTATAAAACGAAGAATATAGTTTGAAATCCACTTTGTATTTTTATAAATTGGATAATAAGAGGGGTAGTCATGAAACGTTTTATTCTTTCCAGTCCAAATTTGTTTAAACTGGCTTTCGTTTACACCCAGTTTTTTAATTACGTAATCCAAGTCTTGCTGCATTAGATCTAAATCATAAGGTATCTGTTGAATATTTTCTAGGGCAAGATCTCTAGTTATTTCTCCGTTTCGGATATATGCACTGTATGTAACTTTTCTTTTGTCGATACCAAATTTTTGAGTTAACCAATATCCAATAATAAATCGTGTAAAAATATTCTCATGATGGTGCCCACCGTAATCCACCCAATTATATTTTTCAATGATTAATTTCTTTGCTTCAGTTTTATTGTATGAAAGATAATAAAACGGGCGAATCATTTTAATTCTCTTGATGCCCGCAAAATAAATTAGATCAAATATTGTTTGATTCGGATAGGAAACAAATTTACCTTTTCCAAATTTATTGTTGATATATCGCATTTGACGTCCATCGCTGTTCGTCCATAAGTCAGGTTGTCTACCTTCAGTTCGGAAGTTATTCCCAACGAAGATATATTTAATATTGTTTTTCGCAGCAATTCTGTAAAGAATGGAAACAATGGCTAGGTCAGTTGGAAAGTCCGCCCAAGGTAAGCCGGACTTTAACTGAGCTACGAGTATTTCCCTAAATTCTTTCCAGTTGATAACATACGTGTAGAGATCAATATTTAGTGCTTGTAAAATATTTTTAAGATTCTTGACGGATGTTTCGGTATTCCATCCATTATCCAAATGAACAGCTAATGGTCGAAGTCCTAATTCAATAGCGAGATGCAGCAGATAGGTACTGTCTGTTCCTCCACTTACACCGATAACAATATTATATTTTTTATTTTTACCTTCTTTTTGAATTTTTTTCGAAATATCTTTTAAAATCTCATAACCTCTCTCATCATTTGGAAATTTACTGTCCAATAAATCATGCATTTTGCAATAATTGCACTCCCCCTTTTCATCAAACCATATATCAGGCACTGTATCGTCCAATACACATCGGGTACAGATTATTTCTGGTCTCTTTGCAGGATTATAAACTAAATTCATAGACTTTTCTAATTTCTTCTTGCATAGGATAGTTAATTAAGATTCCTTTATTAGAGGTAAAATAAACGAAGAGGCTTCCTGCAGCTGCTCCTGAAAGATTATGATTTTGACATATTTCTATCATTTCAACAATAGATGATGCTCCACATGAAGCTATTACAGGAATTTTTACTGTTTTTGAAATTGATTTTACAAGCTCCACGTCATATCCACTGTAAGTGCCATCATTATTGATTGAGTTAATAATTAATTCCCCTGCACCTAAATTTTCCATTTCAAGCGCATATTTCCAAGGAATTACTTCCCTATGCTCCGAATTTCCTTTAGATGACAGGTAATACTTCTCATTTTGTTTGTAAAAGTCAGCACTTACAACAATACTTTGGGATCCAAATTCTTGAGCCGCCTGAAAAATTAAATTTGGATTTTGAGTAGCCGCTGAGCAAATACTTATTTTTTCAATTCCTATTCTAAAAAGCTTTCGCATTGATTCTATATCCTTAATTCCTCCTCCATAACAAATGGGCATAAAAGCTTCTTGAGCGATTTCTTCAATTAATTGAAAATTAATGTCCTTTTCTCTTTTTGAAGCATCAATATCGTAAATTACCAATTCGTCCGCTTCTGATTCATTGAAAATGCGCACAGCATTTATTGGGTCACCTAGATATGTTGGTTTTTCAAATTTAATCGTCTTTACGAGTCCTTCATTTTGAATTAATAAAACAGGAATGATGCGAGGTAAAGAATTCATAAGTGAATCAAGTGTTTTAATAATGTTTTTCCATAAATATGGCTTTTTTCAGGGTGAAATTGAACGCCAAAAATATTCTCGCTTTTCACTGCTGCCGCATATTCAATACCATTTTTAGATGTAATCCAAATATCGGACGGTTGCTCACAACTTGCATAATACGAGTGCACAAAATAAAATCTTGTAAAGTCATCCTTAAAAAGGAGTTCATCTTTCTTAAATTCAATAGACCGCCAACCCATATTTGGAATACACGGAGAGTCGATGTTATAAAACTTTTTGACAGTTCCTTTTATTAAGGATAATCCACTTTTATGACCTTCTTCGCTTGAATCAAAAAGTAGTTGCATTCCGAGGCAAAATTCCTAATATTCTTCTTTTATCTCTTAGTGCATATTCTTTTATTGACTCAAAAAATTGATTTTCTTTAAGTAATTCAACTCCCCTATCGAAAGAACCAACTCCAGGTAGAATGAGTAGTTCAATTTCTGGATTGTCTAATTCAGATGGATTGGTAATATATATTGATCTATCCCCTATGTTTCTAACCATATTGGCGATTGAGCCAATATTTCCAAGCCCATAATCGATGATTCCAACGAGCCTACCTTTCATTAAAATGTATTAATTGTTTTAATTAATTTCTCGTTGATATCTTCAACGGTATGAAGCATCTTATTCCGCTTTTCCAACCATTTTTCATTAAGACAATCCTCATCAAGAAGCACGTTGACTTTTTGAAGCATAGCGTCAAATTGATTGGTTTTGAATCCGTAATATAAATCAAATTTTGTCTCTTTTTCTTCCATTATACTAATTTTTCCTACGAAATCATTAAATCTTATTCCAGGTACCCCGAGCACTGCCGCTTCCGATGCTGTTGTTTGACTATCACCAATAAATAATTTCGAATAAGCCAGCACATGTACAAAATCTTGAGGTAATATTTTAATACAATATTGATTAAATTCTTCACGATAATTTCTTTCTGATGAAATCAATGGAACTAGTCCTTTTTGTTTGATTAAATAAATGATTTCATGAAGTCTATCATCATTAATGCCTTGTTTTCCAATATCATGAGAAGCAGTTAAAGATACAAGTCGAATTAAAACAAAATTATGGGATTTTAGTCCATATTTATTCAAAATTGATTCGTTTGGGGTAAATACAGAGGGATGCAAATATGCCAATTCCTTATATGATAGAAAGCCAACTTTTTTGTTGTTGAATTTCCCAAGATCCGTACAATTTGGCGCAAATATTTTGGTTGCGAAGAATAGGAGAATCTTACTCTCTGGAACCACTTTAAGGTCGTCATCTTGAAAGTATAATACAGGAGTTTTTCTTAAAAACCCATTGATGCTCAGGCAGTCATCAGTAATAAAAAGATCATATTTGTCTTTTTTAGTTATATTATGAAGTCTAATGATTGTTTTAAAGAAATTCAATATAGTAGATGTGACAATGCCTAAAAAAGAATTTGATTTACTCCGTCTTCCTTCAGGAAAAATATTTTCATAATCCCAAGATTCTTGTTTTACTAAATCCTCTAAAATATCTTTCGAAATAATTACAACCTTTACATGATGCCCCTCCTTCAATAAAAAATTAATAATTGACTT
>CAIUSK010000157.1 GCA_903901805.1 uncultured Flavobacteriales bacterium | reverse complement strand
TCCATTGTTACGTCCAACACAATCGTTGTTGTCAACTGATGTAACAATCAAGCTTCGAGTGAATAAAGAGTACAAGAACTTTGTTGGGTCAGGTGAGAATGGCGGTAAACCAATGTACTCATGGAGTATGGATGATATTGCGACTGTAACAGCAGATAAGGATCAATTGGCAGAAGCCTTGAAAATGATTAATGTGGTACCAAATCCTTATTATGCATTCTCTGAATATGAAAGAAATAAATTGGACAATCGAATTAAGATTATTAATCTTCCAGAGAGATGTTTGATTCGAATATATAGTTCAAATGGAAAATTAATTCGAACGATTAAAAAGGATAGTCCTGTAACTTTTCAAGATTGGAATTTAACAAATCATGCGAATATTCCCGTTGCGTCTGGAATGTATTTGATTCATGTCGAAGTTCCTGATGTTGGTGATCGCGTGATTAAGGCGTTTATTGCAATGCGTATGGTTGACCTTGAAAATATTTAGTATGATAGAAAAACAGTCAGTTTTTTCAATCAAAGATGAGGTAGAGTTCGAGAAGAAAGCGTTGGAGGTATTTCATTTTCAGCGCGAAAACTGTTTGGTTTACAAAGAATATGTGCGCATTCTAAATAAACCTGAACCAACATGTATAGAAGAAATCCCCTTTTTGCCAATTTCATTTTTCCGAACTCGAAAAATAATTACACAGGATAAAAAAACGGAAATTGTTTTTAAAAGTAGTGGCACCACAGATAGTGAGCGTAGTCAACATTTTGTAGCGGATATTGAATTATATAAAACGTCTTTTTTAAAAAGCTACGAGCAATTTATTGGAAAACCCGAAGAACATGTTATTTTGGCATTGCTTCCGAACTATTTGGAACAAGGAGATTCAAGTTTAGTCTTTATGGTTGATGAACTGATAAAAAAATCAGACAATTCATTATCCGGATTTGTTTTAAACGATGAGGAAGATCTTCAAATCCGATACCAAGCGGCAAAAAAAATGAATTTGAAATGCGTGATAATTGGAGTTTCTTATGCTTTATTAGATCTCGCAGACAAAAATATAGATTTTTCAGATGCCGTCATTATAGAGACCGGAGGCATGAAAGGAAGGAGAAAGGAACTAATCAAGGAAGAAATTCACGCTATTTTGAAGCATGGTTTACGTGTTGAAACCGTTTTATCTGAATATGGCATGACTGAACTACTTTCGCAAGCCTATAGCACGAATGACGGAAGATTTCAAACTCCAAAATGGATGAAAATATTGATCAGGGATGTGTATGATCCACTTACTTTTGAGAGTGAGGGAAAATTAGGAGGCATTAACATCATTGATTTGGCAAACATGTACAGTTGTTCGTTTATTGCAACAGATGATTTAGGTAGGAAGTTTTCAGATTATTTCACCGTTTCCGGAAGAATGGATAACAGCATACTCCGGGGATGTAATCTATTGGTTTGATCAACTCAGTTTTTGATACGTTTTCCACCATAAATCCGGTAATTCATTATTCATGGCTTTTTCATAATCAGCATGATCACATGGAATCATGTGGTGACGTTCATATTTCATGCCTTCTTGCGGTGGATATGGTACTTCTAGCCACCATCTTTCCGATTTATTGCTGCGGTAAAAAATAATGTCATCTTCCATGTTTTCCATGGTAACAATAAACTGTGTATAGTCTTTTTTACTTCCCACTGGAAAGTCAGCTTTACGCTCAGCATATCCATCGATGAAATACCAGATAATTTCGGCCAATAAATGATCCGCTAGTTGGGTTGTTGAATTGCTGTGATGATTAAAAATCCCCAGGCTGGACAATTTATCACTAATTCCGGCAT
>CAIUSK010000156.1 GCA_903901805.1 uncultured Flavobacteriales bacterium | reverse complement strand
GCCAAAAAATGAAATTATTCCGAATTCTGGCTTTGTTATTAATTCAAACCAAGAATCAAACTACAGTATTAATAATCCAATACCTTTAGATGTAAAAGCACCATCGGGACTTGTTTACCGTGTTCAAGTTGGTGCATTCCGAAAACCGATTCCTCCTAATTTATATGCTAAGTTTAATCCAGTATCCGGTGAAGTTTCTCCAACTGGTTTAACTCTTTATATGGCCGGATATTTCAATAGCGCTGGAAATGCAGTGAATGCACGCAAACAAATTCAGCAATTGGGATACAGCGATGCTTTTGTGGTTGCTTATTGCAATGGAAAAAAAATAACGTTAGGTGAAGCACGACAGTTGGAAGCTCGCGGAGAGTGTGTACCGAATAAATCCGAACAATTTGTGTTAGAAATTGCCAATAACACGAAAGAAGCGCTACAGTTACAAAAAGGAAGTGCCACTAACCTACCTCTAGCTGTTAATGCGCCATCAAATACTCAAAATTCATCGCGGAATTTGTATTTCACCGTTCAAATTGGTGTCTATAATCAGTTCATTAATGAAAAGGTGAAATTCCCATCGCTTACCGAAATCGGGACAAATAAAATCGCAACGGGTCAAATTCGATATTCAACTGGAAAATTCAAAGATGTCAACACTGCTAAAGAGAGAAAAGACATTGCCGTTGGTTCAGGTATTAAGGATGCTTTTATCGTAGCCTATTTCAACGGGGAGCGCATAACAATCGCTGCAGCCAAGGAACTCCTATCAACTTATGGAGATTCAATTTTACAGTCAAATCCAACGAAGGAATCAATAAACCTTGAGCAGATTAGCTATCAACCTTCAAGTAAAAAATATTTCCCACCGGAAGAAACAAAAATCGAACCTGTACGCCATCGCTATCAATCCAAAGATGAATTCGAACTATTCCCTGCGGATAAAATTGCTTATTATAATCAGTTTGGACTTTTTCAATATAATCCTGAATCTAAAAAAATTGAATCACTCACGTTTACAAATGAGTCCGACTTAGATAATTCGATTAAATTGAGTGGTTATCTTTCTCGACTAGACTTAAGTTCAGCTGTTTGCATTGCTGAAATCAATGATGGCATTTCAGGAGATTTAGCAGATTTCATTTTACGGTCTCATTCGGTTAAACAAATTAGCTCCAGTGAAAATATTCAAATTGATTTTGAAAAAACATTGATATTAAGTGAAAAATATACGAACTTGCTTAAAAATACGTTTCATTTAACTATCAAATGATATGAATAATACAAAAATACAAGAACAGGATAAATTTGACGTCCTCGAGGAGCTCATCGATGAAAACGGATTGATTTTATACAACGACGATGTGAATACGTTTGATCATGTTATAAATTCACTCGTAAAAATTTGCAAACATGAACCCATACAAGCAGAACAATGCGCTTGGATTGTTCACTTAAATGGAAAATGCAAAGTGAAAAATGGCAATTTTGAGGAATTAGAGCCAATGTGTGTTGCATTATTGGATCGTGGTATATCTGCTACCATTGAATAATGTATGAAACTAACATTTAACTCTCCCTTTTCTTTAATTTATACGTTACTTTCAGTTGTCATATTCTTCGTTTTTATGGCCTCTGGATGGCATACTGAATACTTCACACTGAATGGTACAGTTCAATCTCAAAATATTGAGTGGTATGTTGGGATTATGGGATATGCCTTTGGTCATGCAAACTTCCCCCATTTACTCGGTAATTTCACCACACTCTTACTGATTGGGCCTTTAGTAGAACATCATTACGGAACAAAAAAATTAATTCTAATTTCATTTATTACCGTATTAGTAACAGCGATTATTCATATTCTTTTTTTTGATCATCGATTATTGGGAGCAAGTGGAGTTGTCTTTATGCTAATCATTCTCAGCTCGTTAATCCCCTCCAAAGGAAAAGAAATTCCGTTAACTTTTATATTGATTGTTCTATTGTTTTTGGGTGAGGAAATATATGAGGCATTCAGTCCAAGTAATGTTTCTCGATTTGCACATATCACCGGTGGAATATTAGGCGCGGTTTTTGGTTTTTATTTAAATGCAAAAAAATAACACATTCCAAAGGTTTGAAAGGGAATAAATTACATTCACATTTTTTTTAACTACTATTGTAACTGATATGAAATCTATATATTTTGGTGCTACCATTTTTTTATTAGTCACTTTCCAAACATTATTTGGACAAGTTACTTCAATTGATACAGCTCGAATGATACAATTATCGGGTGTTGTTATATCAGAAGAAACATTGGAAGAATTGCCTTATGTTACGGTTTTTAATAAAACGCTTCGAAAAGGAGTGATTTCAGATTACTATGGTTATTTTTCGTTAATCTCATTTCCTGGTGATACAATAGTTTTTGCCAATCCCGGGTTTAAAAAATCAAGTTTTATCATTCCGGACACGCTCAAACAAAACCGTTATTCATTGATTCATATGATACCGGCTGATACTTTGCAATTAAAGGAAGTTACGATTTATCCATGGCCATCGCGGGAAGAATTTGCAAATGCATTTATCAATATGCGACCTTACGATGATGCGATACGAAAAGCGCAGCAAGAATTATCCGGCGAAAGTTTAGCGTTTGCAGCTGCCAGAATTCAAACAGATCCTTCGTTAGCTTATGGAAATAGTATTAATCAACGTTATTCCCAATTATACAGTAGCAATCAAGTTCCGGTTAACAATTTATTGAATCCTTATGCTTGGTCAAAATTCTTGAAAGACTGGAAAGAAGGCAAATTAGATCGACAATAATACCATGTTGGATAAGTGATGAAGGGTTATTTCATTTTTTTTTCTCTTGTATATTTTTTACTTGGTAGCTCCCTGGCATTTTGTCAATTGGGCGAGAAGAATGAAAAATTCCCCATTCATTTTGGTTTACAAGCAAGAATTCTACAACCTTCAGAATTTCTAGGTCCAAGAGTTTCAACACTTAATGATGGCGGATTTAGCTCTTCGTTAACTCAAAAAATGGGATTTAGTTATGGTGCATTGATACGTGCAGATTACACAAAAAGCATTTCAGTGGAAGGAGGGTTAAATTACATTCAACGACAATTTAGTGCGCAAATGAGCTTTGCTGATTCATTAGTCAATATTGCAGACTCAAACAATCTAACATTTATTAATTATGAACTACCCTTGATGGGTATTGTAAAAATTCAATTGGGACAAAAAATATTTGCAATTGCTGGCTTAGGTCCAACTTTTTCTTATAAACCCACAAATGTTGCATTGATTGATCAGCCGGGAGGACCACATACCTTTTATCATTCCGGAACAGTTAAAAAATTTGGAGTGGATTTAAATGCGCAAATAGGGTTTGAATTTCGGACGAGAAAATCTGGGTTTTATTATGTGGGAGGCAGTGTAAAAGTACCAACAGGGTATTTATTTAATTGGGGCGGAAAATATTCCAAACAAAATTCATCAGAATATTACATCGATTTCATCAAGGTTAATGGTGCGTTTTTATCCATTGATTTTCGGTACTACCTGCCAAAAATTAAAAATTCAGGGATGCAGTTCATTCCCGGACCAATTGAATAATAAAGTTCGAAAACGAGCTGGTAAAACGGTTAGTAAATCAGGATGAACTATTTAGAATAACCTAATATTTTAAGGTAATCAGCTGCCGTTTGTTCTTCACTAAACATCTCGGTTGAAATTTTTCCGTCATCATCTCTTCGTATCAAAATATGCTTAGGTTCTGGTATTAAACAATGTTTAAGCCCCCCAAATCCTCCAATCGTTTCTTGATATGCTCCAGTATTAAAAAACCCAATATACAAAACGTTATTTTTATCAAACTTTGGAAGATAAATAGCATTTGAATGTTGCTCGGAATTATAGTAGTCGTCACTATCACAGGTTAAACCACCCAATAAAACCCGTTCGTAATCGTCGTTCCATCTATTTATGGGTAACATAATAAAACGTTGATTGATGGCCCAAGTATCCGGTAAATTAGTCATAAAAGATGAATCAATCATATTCCACTTTTCTCGATCATTTTGATGTTTTTGGTGTAAAATACTGAAAATAGCACCACCACTTTCTCCAACTGTAAATGACCCAAACTCTGTAAAAATATGTGGTTCTGGAATATCATTATCCGTGCATACGCGTTTTACTTGAGTTAATATTTCCCGCACCATGTATGCATAATCAAAATCAAATGCCAATGATTTTTTGATTGGGAATCCGCCTCCTATGTTCAATGAATCCAATTCTGGACACATTTTTTTCAAATCACTATAAACGCGCAAACACTTGGTTAATTCATTCCAATAATACGCTGTATCATTAATTCCCGTATTAATAAAAAAGTGAAGCATTTTTACTTTCACCCGAGGATTTTCTTTTAAAAATGCTTTATAATAAGGAACAATTTCTCGATATCGAATTCCTAAGCGCGATGTATAAAATTCGAATTTAGGTTCCTCTTCCGAAGCAATTCGAACCCCAATTTTAATCTCTTTATCTGTTTTTGCTAAAATTCGCTCCAATTCATCCGTATTGTCCACAACAGGAATAACTTTAAGGTTCCCTGCATTCATTAAATCGATCATGTTATCGATATACGGTTCAGGTTTATATCCATTACAAATTACATATTGTCCGTCAGCAATTTTACCCTGATCATACAACGTTTTGATAATATCAATATCGAAAGCTGAAGAAGTTTCAAGATGAACGTCATTTTTTAGTACCTCATCCAAAACAAAAGAAAAATGATTGCTTTTGGTGCAATACGAATAATAGTAATTTCCGGCATAACCTAAATTGTGAATCGCTTCACGAAACCACCCCTTTGCACGTTGAATGTTATTAGAAACCTGTGGTAAATAATTGAATTTAAGAGGAGTACCATATTCACTTATCAATCTCATTAAGTCAATTCCATGAAAAAACAACCGATCTTCACGAAGGTTAAATTCATTTTGAGGAAAATCAAATGTTTGGTCAATTAAATCAATGTACTTTGTTCTCATATATTACTTTTTTCCTAAAAATTGGTTCAAGGTATCTTCTTCTCGAGCAATGCATGCGCGCGAGTCATTTTCTACGATTGGACGTTGAATAAGTTTCGGGTTTTCAATTAAGATTTTAATCCATTCTTCATTTGTAAAAACTTTTCCCGAAAATCTCTCCTTAAAATCAACTTCATTGGTACGAATAATTTCTGTTGGTTTCATTTGTAATTTATCAAGTAAAGCTCCCAAAGATTCTTCTGTAAATGGAACGCTTAAGTATTCAATAATTGAAAATTCAGAACCATTATTTTTTAAGTGGTTCAAGGCAAATCGACTTTTAGAGCAACGAGGATTGTGGTAAATACGTAACATTCTACAAAATTAGAAGAATTCAATGAAGCAAAAACATTTTTTTGAATTTGATTCAATTGTGAAACTACTCCCTTCTGCGTACATTTGCACCAATGAAAACCAAAACCCTAAAAAAGAATAAAGTTAACGTTGTTACCTTAGGATGTTCTAAAAATGTTTTTGATTCGGAAGTGCTAATGGCTCAATTAAAAGCAAATCAATTTGATGTTGAACACGAATCATTAACGGACGACTCCGAAATTGTCATCATTAATACGTGTGGTTTTATTGAAAGTGCAAAACAGGAATCCATTGATACAATTATTCGTTTCGCCGAAGCAAAAGCGGAAGGATTAGTATCTAAAGTATATGTTACCGGCTGTTTATCAGAACGATACAAGGGAGATCTTGAAAAAGAAATCCCAGAAGTTGATGCCTATTTTGGTACACGAGATTTACCACGATTATTAAAAACACTGAAAGCAGATTATAAGCACGAATTGGTTGGAGAACGTATTTTAACAACACCTAATCATTATGCTTACCTTAAAATTGCAGAAGGATGTGATCGACCTTGTTCTTTTTGTGCGATTCCTTTAATGCGGGGAAAACACGTTTCAACTCCGATCGAAGAGCTCGTTAAAAATACAAAAACACTAGTTGCTGGTGGAGTAAAAGAAGTCATGTTAATTGCTCAGGATCTAACATATTATGGCTTAGACTTATATAAAAAAAGAGCGCTTTCCGACTTACTTAAGCAACTTTCAGATATTGATGGCTTAGATTGGATTAGACTGCATTATGCATTTCCTGCCGGTTTTCCGATGGATGTATTGGACGTGATGAATGAGCGTTCCAATATTTGCAATTACTTGGATATGCCGCTGCAACATGGATCTACTAAGATTTTGCAAGCAATGAGACGAGGAACGACACGCGAAAAAACCGAAGAACTTGTTCAATCCATTCGAGATAAAGTACCTGGAATTGCATTGCGTACCACGTTGATTTCGGGATATCCGGGTGAAACTGAAGCTGATTTTCAAGAAATGTATGATTGGGTAGAACGCTCTCGTTTTGATCGTTTAGGAATATTTACCTATTCTCATGAAGATAATACCCATGCCTTTGAATTTACCGATGATGTTCCGCAAAAAGTAAAGCAAGAGCGGGCTGATATCATTATGGAATTACAATCGGGAATTAGCCATGAATTAAATCAATTAAAAGTTGGACAAACCTTTAAAACTCTAATTGACCGAGCAGAAGGGAATTATTTCATTGGTCGAACTGAATTTGACTCTCCTGAAGTGGACAACGAAGTATTACTTAATAAATCGAAAGATTACGTAAGAATTGGAGATTTTGTAGATGTAAAAATTGATTCAGCCGACCATTTTGATTTGTTTGGAACAGTGGTAGGATAACTCATAAACTATTCCTTCTATTCTTTGTTAAAATTAAAATAGCTTATGAAAATTGGTGATGCTTGTCCTTCTTTTGAATTATACAATCAATCAGGTGAATTGATAAATTCATCTACTTTTTTAGGAAAACAGAAAGTAGTAATTTTCTTTTATCCGAAAGATGAAACACCGGGTTGTACAAAAGAAGCCTGTACGTTTCGTGATCGATATGAAGATTTTTTAGAATTAGGATGTCAGGTAATTGGTATTTCATCGGATTCAGTTGATTCTCACGCTCAATTTGCAAATCGTTTTGGATTTCAATTTACCTTGTTAGCAGATCCAGAAAAAATAGTTCGAAAAGCTTTTAACGTTCCCGGTAACCTATTTGGGTTATTGCCCGGAAGAGTAACATACATAATTGATTCAACAGGAATTGTCCGTGGAATATTTAATTCTCAGCTCAATCCTGTGGGGCATGTGAACGAGGCCTTAAAAGTTGTTAGCACTATCTAAGTCATCCTATTTTTCATTCATTTGATAACTTTTCACTGAAAAAACTTATTTTCGCAAGAAACTGCGTGAAATGAGAAAGAAAATGTTGGCGGCGAACTGGAAAATGAATCTAAATTTGCAGGAAGCGTCCGATTTATATTCCAATTTTATCCAAAACCTCCCATTTAATGAATCGAATCACTTTGTTGTATTCTCTCCTTTTGTTTTTTTACCTCAGTTAAGCACATTTAATTCGACCTTGGCCTTAGGAGCTCAAAATTTCTATCCTGCTGAAAAAGGAGCATTTACGGGTGAAATCAGTATTTCGCAATTAAAGGAACTACAAGTTTCAGTTGTTCTAATAGGCCATAGCGAAAGACGGAGTTACTTTTATGAATCCAACGAATTTCTTAAACAAAAAGTGGATTCTGCACTCAATCATAACATGGATGTTGTTTTTTGTTGTGGTGAATCGCTTGAAACACGTGATTCCGACAAGCATTTAGCGTTTGTAGAAGCTCAATTAACAGACTCTCTTTTTCATGTTTCTAAGGAGGACATACTAAAATGTTCCATTGCTTATGAACCCATTTGGGCAATTGGAACCGGAAGGACTGCAAATAGTGAACAAATAGAAGAAATGCATAAGTCCATTCGAAATTGGATTTCAATGAAATATGATGAAGAGACGGGACAATCTATCGCTATTTTATATGGAGGAAGTTGCAATGAACATAATGCCAGCGAAATTTTCTCTTGTCCAAATGTAGATGGTGGTTTGATTGGAGGTGCATCGCTTAGTACAGAAGGATTTTTACAAATTGCACAGGAGCTAAACTAAAATACTTTTATAACTTAAAAAATCAGTTGCTATGATGTATTTATCTGCCAACGAAATCAATAATCGCAAATTGAATGGAGAATCCTTAACAATCATTGATATTCGTGAACCGTATGAAGTGGAAGTGGCATCGATTGGGTGTACAGCCATTCCTATGGGAGAAATTGTTAATCATCTGGAGGAACTGCGCCAAATGCAACAACTTGTTTTGATGTGTCGGTCTGGAAAACGGGCAGAATCAGTTGCCAATTGGTTGGAATCTGAACATGGTATACCCCAAGTAATCGTTATGGAAGGAGGTATCTGCCAATGGAAAGAACAAGTCAATCCGTCGCTAGCATTGGAAGATTAGTTCTTTAGGATAAATCGATTTTGTTCAAATTCTTTTAGTCGTGAATTAGTGACATTTTGAATATACGGATGATACGGATTACACGTTTTAAAATTCTGGTGGTATTTTTCAGCGACATAGAATTTTTCAAACGGACCAATTTCTGTAGTGATAACCGGAAAAATAGCATTTTTCAATAACGAATCGATAACTGCATTAGCGATCTCTTTTTCAGCGGTTGATTGATAAAAAATAGCAGACCTGTATTGCGTTCCTGAATCAGGCCCTTGTTTGTTTAATGTGGTTGGGTCGTGTGATTGAAAAAAAACTTGAACCAATTGGTAATAATTCACTTTGCTCGAGTCATAATAAATTTTAACGGTCTCTGCATGTCCCGTTTTGCCACTACAAACAGCCTCATACGATGGATTCACCACTTTTCCACCAGCATAGCCCGATTCAGCCTCCACTACTCCATCTACTGATTCATAGACAGCCTCTACACACCAAAAACACCCACTGGCAAAATACGCAGTTGAATAGTTGGATAGATCTACTTGTTTTGTTTTCTGTTTGATTGGTAGCTCTTGCTGTGCACAAGAAGAAAAACTAACCAGAAGTAAAAGGCAATAGAAAAATATTCTCATTTCGATTTGTTTTTTTCATTTAACATTTAACAAGCAAATAAGTTTAATTCTAGTGAAATCAGGACAGAATAAAACAAATTATCGAAAAAAGGCACTACTTGAACATATGTAAGACTAGTTTGCTCATT
>CAIUSK010000155.1 GCA_903901805.1 uncultured Flavobacteriales bacterium | reverse complement strand
TTACATCACCAAGGTAGAGTTGAACGAAGAGAATAGTATTTCTGAAAATGAACTATTATGGACGATATGGCAGGAAAACACTCATTTGGTTATTGACACCGAAAATGAAATGGTGATTAACATCTATGATTTAGCTGGAAATATTTCCTCCGCCCTTTATTTAAATTCGGGCAAAAACATCATTCCGTTGCGGGTCAAGAGCGGAATATACATTCTATCGGATGAAAAAGGGAATCGTTTCAGATTTTACGTAGGAAATTAAAATCAGAAATACCTTGAAAGATAAATACCAGCAACGTTGCTACTCAACTTCAATCGCTTTCTTTGATTTTCGATACAAGTAGCTTTCGTAAATGAATCGTTTTGCAAATCGAACTTGTTTATCAGAATTGATCAGTTTTTTGTAGACATTGGCATTTACACCAAAATACTCGTATGTTGAACCATCAGTGAAAGTAATTTCCAAAAGTAAGCCCTTGTGTTTGAAGTCGGCTATGCCGCATTCCATGATTATTTTTTGATATTCCGGCAGGTTAGATTCCTTCGTTTCTGGTGCAATACTCACCAAAAAGTGATATCCATCCGTTACTTGTCTTCCCATAACGTTAGCTTCTTCTTTCAACGGATCACCATCTTGAAACTTATCAGGATGCCATTGCTTAACTAGTTTTCTGTAGGTTAACTTCAATGATGCAAGATCAATTTCACTTTCAATTTGAAATATCTTTTTGTATTCGTTGATTCGTTTCATTTATTTTTTTTTTTCAGCAATCGGGAATTACTAATAGAATCCGAGAAGCTGCATTTACATCAATAACACTATCAGTTAATCGCTTATTTAAGACAAAAACCCTAAGAAATTTGATACTTCTTAGGGTTTTCTATTCCTCCAGCCATAGAGGCGTTTCTTTATACTTTCAAACTAATAATCTTATTCTAAAAGGAAAAATTAAATTCAATCATCCCTAATAATGGTGCGAAGGTAACTATAATAATCTACAATTAGTGTTTTTCTGATGATTTTATTCAACTGAATATTCAAAAATCACTCTCAATTTACAAAAGAAGCTAATTCTGTAACGATAAAGCAAAACCATATTATTAGAAACAATAGGGTGAAAAAATGGAATTGTTTCTTTATCCAAGATAATTTTAAATGGAAGGCTGAACTAGTAATCGTTAATAAAACCACAAACTATGAAGAAAATAATTTCTCTCACAATCTTTGCGTTTCTTACTTTTTACTCTGTTTCACAAATTGAACGGATAGAATCAATACAACTCGATAGTTTAATATGGGTGAAAATTAATGAATATAGAATATCAAAAGGAGCACCTTCTTTTAAAATTTTTGAAGACTCCCTAATGCGTCGATTCTGCTCACGAGTTGCATATCGAAACATAGATAAAGATATCCCAAGACATTCAGACAGCGTTGGTTATTGGAGCAATGCCGAATGCTTATATCGATATGCAGTAACAGGAAGTATTTCTAAAATGTATTTGAATGGGTTAAACAATGAAGACTTCGAATTTTTTGCTGAAAAAACAGTTCAAGCATGGATCAATTCACCGACACATGAAAGAGCTATTTCTAGACCCGAATATAACATTGCAACTATTGTCTCAATTATTATTATTGACCGAAAAAAAGAGTCTCTTCGGTTTGATGCTACTTTTCATGCACTTGATGAGGACCACAATACATTTAATGGATATG
>CAIUSK010000154.1 GCA_903901805.1 uncultured Flavobacteriales bacterium | reverse complement strand
GAATGGAAAAAAATTCTACCCAAGGAGGTGTACGACGTTACTCGAAAAGAGGGGACTGAATGCGCGTTTACGGACAAGTTTAAAGAAAATAAAGAAGTTGGTATTTATTGTTGTTTCTGTTGTGGACTTGAACTTTTTTCTAGTATGGATAAATTTAACTCAGGAACGGGTTGGCCAAGCTATTTTCAAGTGTACAAAAAGCAACACGTGAGAATGGATCGAGACACTTCGCTTGGCATGATTAGAGATGAGGTTTCTTGCGCACGATGCGATGCTCATTTGGGACATGTATTTTCGGATGGACCGAAGCCGACGGGTTTGAGATATTGCATCAATTCAGTAGCTTTGACCTTTAAAAAAACAGAAAGATGATACAAGAAACTACATTTGGTGCGGGATGTTTTTGGTGTATTGAGGCATGTTTCAAAGATTTTGAGGGTGTTATCGAAGTGTACCCGGGATACGCTGGTGGTTTGACGGAAAATCCAAGTTATGAATCAATTTGTTCAGGCACAACAGGACATGCCGAAGTTGCTCGCGTAATTTTTGATGATAGCAAAGTGAGTTTTGATGAATTGCTTGAAGTCTTTTGGTTTGTGCATGATCCCACTCAATTGAACAGACAGGGGAATGACATTGGAACGCAATATCGATCAGTGGTATTTTATCATTCGGAATACCAGAAAGAGCGCGTTTTATTTTATATTGAAAAATTGTCCTTGGAAAAAGTTTGGGAACAACCGATAGTTACTGAGGTGGTTCCATTATCTAATTTTTATCGAGCTGAGAATTATCACCATAATTACTTTGAACTCAACCCGCAAAACAGCTACTGTCAGTTTGTTGTTCGTCCAAAAGTAGAAAAATTCAAAAAAGTATTTGCTTCAAAATTAAAATAGGATTATTTGACACATCTGACAGAATATCCGAATCCTTTATTCGCGAAATTAAATACAAAGACCTCATTATTTTTTAGTGCTCTGTGAATAGCTGAAATGTTATCTTTTTCTGAAATAGTCCAGAAATAGCCATTGATACCTTTGTGAAAAAACAATCCATTATTGTCTACGCAGCCTCCCGGAAGACCTGTGAAACCTGAGGTGTTATCTCCATTGGCTGAATTTGTTTTTTTTACGCCATTGGCATCAATACTTTCCCAAGTGTTCCATCCTGTTGTGGATTTTAATTTTAATCCTGCTTTGTATTTGTAGATTTTATCAAAATTTTCAAAATCTGTCTCTTTAGGAAGCCTCCATCCTTTCGGTGCTAATCCTCTTTGATCAGTCAAAGCATACCAATTATATAATTTCCCATACTTTTTTCCGTCTTCTTCTGAAAAGTTATAAAAGCACCAAGCAGCTTTTTTTTCTTTGTTTGCAGCAATCCATTCTTCAGCCGAATTTGCCTTAGAAATAGAATCACCAGTAAGAAAAGTCTCAACAGTTAAATTTTCTTTCATCCATTCATTACCACCAATTTTCACTGCGGAGTAAACCATATTTTGACCGGAAACTGAAAAAGCACAAAGAATTAAGCTGACACAAAATAATATTCTCATACGTATTTACTTTCAACAAAAATAAGGTATTTCCGGGAAACAAAAAATTAACTGATAAATACCTGGCTTTCATCAATTAATGGATTCCCCATCATGCGCATAAATAATTGAATCAAGGCAATAACATCCTTTTCACAATAACGGCCAATGCGCTCTAGGTCATTCTCTTCGTAATAAACGCGCGCTACATCTGCACCGGATATATCATCCTTTGGAGTTGGTATATTAAAAACATGGCAAAGCAAGGCAAGGGAAGTATAGGCTTTATAATCCCCGAATTTCCACAACTCCATCGTGTCTAAGTGGTTTACTTCCCAGGGTTTTTTACCGGCTAAATTTAAAATAGGGGGTATTTTTATCCCGTTAATTAACATTCTTCGACAAAGGTAGGGGAAGTCAAATTCTTTGGCATTATGTCCACATAAAATATGGTTAGGACCTGAAAAATGATCTTCCAACATTTTCTTGAATTGCTTCAGTAAGGTTTCTTCATCATCGTGAATAAATGATTTTAAGCGCATGGTTCGATCACCTGTTGATGTGTTCCGGATATATCCAACCGAAATGCAAATGATTTTACCGAATTCGGAAAATATACCAGCGCGTTCATTATATATTTCATCGTATTGCTTTACATCAGTTTTTTGAGAGCGCGTTTTTGCTTCAAATAAATGTTTGGTTGTTTCATCAACCTCATCATATAAATAGGTTTGAGGGACTGTTTCAATGTCTAGGAAAAGG
>CAIUSK010000153.1 GCA_903901805.1 uncultured Flavobacteriales bacterium | reverse complement strand
CTGGTTGGGGTTATTCGCAATTAATTGAAGAATTGAAAGAAAACGCCTGGATAGTTGTTGATAATATTTCTGCTGCAGAAATATTGGATACTGAACGAACTGATTTTTGGAAATATTGTATGGAGAAACAAGGTTCGCGCTACAAGATTATTTCACAATTCCCATTGAATCCAAATGAAAATTAAGTTCATTTTTATTATTTCCACCTTGTTTTTAGTCCGTTTTGTAAAAGGACAAGATTCCACACTTCAGTTGAATGATATACGTGTTTTGGCATCGCACAATAGTTATAAAAAACTACCACACCCAAAGGTTATCCGATTTTTAACAAAATTCAAAAAACAATTAGGTTCTTCCAATGATCCAATTCAACTTGACTATGGGCATCTTACACTAGAAAAACAATTGAATGATTATGCTATTCGAGGATTTGAATTAGATGTGTATTATGATCCAAAGGGAGGATTATATCGTAAAAGGAAACTAAATAGATTTATAACTGGTCAAAGAGTGAAAGTGAAAGATCCAGTCATGAAAAAACCAGGATTCAAAGTGCTTCATATTTCCTGATGTTGACTTTGAAACCAACTATCTAACGTTAATTCAGGCATTAACGGAGCTCAAAAATTGGTCAACTAATAATCCAAATCATTCCCCTCTTTTTGTAAATATTGAGGCAAAAGGAAGTTCTGCCGCAAATGAGTCCAAATTTTTGCGATTAATTGGTTTTAAAAAAGCAATACCCATGGATAGTTTGGCCTATAGAATGTTAGATTTGGAAATTAAATCCGTTTTCAATGAGCAAAACGTATTTACACCACTGGATTTAAGAGGCTCATTTTCTTCCATAAAGGAAAGATTGACCACAACAGGGTGGCCACTTTTATCCGAGTGTGCGGGGAAAGTAATTTTTATATTACAAGGGGATAATGATGAGATATACAAGAAAAGTTTGCAGCGGGGAGAAAATAGAATCATGTTTGTTTACGACGAACCAGGAGGTGAAAATACAGCTTTTGTTATTCGTAATAATAGCCAAGGAATTGAAAAAGAAATCAATGACCTTTCCAATATGTATATCATTCGATCAAGAACAGATGCCGGAACAATTGAAGCAAGAGAAAATAATTATTCAAATTTTCAATCAGTTTTGAAGAGTAATGCCCAAATAATTTCAACAGATTACTATAAGCCTGATTTACGATTTAGCGATTTTCACATTCGACCGGAAGGCATCTCTGCAGCCAAACCCTATTTTTTACGTCAACGCTAACTTAAACGTCACGTTTCAACCAGCCTCGTCTAATGAAGTAACTTAAAAGAAGTATACCTACAAGAAACATTATACCAACGACTGTGTAATAACCGTATTTGTATTTTAATTCTGGCATATTTTCAAAATTCATTCCATATACACCCACTATAAATGTAAGGGGAATGAAGATCGAACTTACAATCGTTAATACTTTCATTATTTCATTCATTCGTTGACCTTGAACGGCATAATACAGATTATTCATTCCGTCTAAAATTTGTTTGTTCGCATCAATTTCATCCAAAACAGTTAGACAGGAATCTTTTAAATTTCTAAAATACAACTTATTACTCTTTTCAATTAAATTACTTTCGGCAGATTGAAGCTGATAAGTGATGTCACGCATGGGTTGCGCAATTTTTCGTAACTCAATTAATTTTCTTTTTTCGATCTCTATTTGCTTTAAAATATGTTTTCCAGTTCTGGTTAAAATAACAGCGTCCAAATCAGTTATTTTTTCCGCGATATCTTCAATTACCTCAAAATAATTATCAATAATTGCTTCAAGCAGTCGAAACAATAAAAAATCAGCATGTTTATATCGTATTTTTCCTCGTGCATTTTCAATTCTATCGCGAACATCGGTGAAATGATCAGATGATTGTTGTTGGAAAGAAATAAGGTAACTTTTTCCAAGTATAAATGAAATATTTTCCTGAATTAATAATTTTGTGTTTGACGTAGAAGGCAACGCAGATTTTATACTAAAAATCATGTAGGTAGGATATTCTTCAACTTTCGGTCGTCGCGAAGGAAAATAAACATTTTCGATATTCAATTTCTCAATTCCTATGTTGCGACACAAGGTCTCAATACTTTCTTTGTCTTTTAATCCATGAAAATTCAACCAAGAAACAAAATCATCATCTAATTCACTTTGATGAAATTGTTCTTTAAAATAGATAGGAGTTTCTCTATTTAATAGATAAAATTCTTTATTGTATTTATACAACTGACAGTGTTGCGGATGATTTGGATTTTCCATTTTTACAGTTTTGCCATGAGTAATTTGTATATACTAATCATACTTTCAATATCCGATTTATAAACCGTTTCTCTGTTGGTATGAACATGATTTTCTGGAGCTCCTATAAAACACCAATCAATGGGTAAATGACTTTTCTGCAAGGTGCTTCCATCGCTTCCTCCGCTGGATTCGACCTCAAGTTGATATTCAACTCCATGTTCAGAACACAACGTCATTATTTTATTTAAAAAAACTCTCCTTGGAATCAATGAATCCCGTAACGAAATGGCAACTCCTCCACCATGCTTTACCCCATTGGTTACCCATGTGATATCCGCAATTAATGCTTGATTTAAACCATATAATTTATACAGTTTGTTTGCACAATAACTGACTGAATTCCCGCCGTGTTCTTCATAGGTTGAAAAAACAATTGCTCCATTTTCAATGGTTTCAGCAACTTGCAAGGCAACATATACACCCAATCGATTATCCAAGTATGGTGATTGAATATATCTATCATTTTCCACAAAATTAGGACTGAAACTTAGTAAGGTTCCTGGTTCTATTTGGCGATCAAAAACACATTTTAATTCGCTGTCTCCGTCGGGATATTCAAATAGCATGATTTCAGTAGAAATCTTCCCTTGAGAATCTTCACCAACCAAGATCATTGATTCACTGTATACAGGACTACCAACAGGAATTAGATTGTTTTCATATCCAACGGTATACCCGATAGTATCAACATGCGCATAGATTGAAATTGATGGTTTTCCAAAAACTAAAATTAAACAATCATGTTTTTCAGGTTCGTAAATTATTTCAGGTTGACACACCCAATTTTCCATATTCCTTTCGCAATAGGATTTGATATAGTGTGTTATTCGGCTTTCGTCACCAGATAATCCTTGAATTGAAATGAGTTCTTTGAGCAATTCCATAGTTAAAAGTAATAAATTAAACTCATTTTGAAAGGATCCAATTTCGTCCCATTGGCCCCTCGCAGAATAACAAATCCAAAATACTTAGATTACTTTGAAAAGGAAAACGATTAGAGAAAACTTGAATGTAAGTTGGTTGAATAAAAATTCTACCTAAAAATTCAGTTTGTTTCAAATTAGCGGATAAATTCTCCTCTATTTTAACGTGAGGTAAATCCCAACAGTGTTCAAAAAATCCAATAATTGATTGGTTTAGCTCCAGTAAAGAATCCTGTTTTGTAAATAAGAGCGTCTTAATTTCCTGATCATAAAATTCAAAATAAGGAGCGTTTTTATAGGCGCTTTCAATCGATTTCCAATGATCTTGCTGCCAATTTTCTGAAT